>DATCHD010000024.1:0-49027 GCA_036508555.1 Prolixibacteraceae bacterium | reverse complement strand
CCTTTGCCTTTTCTGCAG
Source organism: Prolixibacteraceae bacterium (assembly GCA_036508555.1). Taxonomy (GTDB): domain Bacteria; phylum Bacteroidota; class Bacteroidia; order Bacteroidales; family Prolixibacteraceae; genus CAINVV01. The sequence goes on along the minus strand of DATCHD010000024.1, from coordinate 49,009 downwards.
CGAGTCGATCTGCCTCCGCCTTTGCCTTTTCTGCAGCGAGTCGATCTGCCTCTGCCTTCGCTTTCTCTGCTGCAAGCCTGTCTGCTTCTGCTTTAGCCTTCGCTGTTGCGATTCGATCTCCCTCCGCCTTTGCCTTTTCTGCAGCGAGTCGATCTGCCTCTGCCTTGGCTTTCTCTGTAGCTAGTCTGTCTGCCTCCGCCTTTGCCTTTTCTGCAGCGAGTCGATCTGCCTCTGCCTTGGCCTTCTCTGCTGCAAGCCTGTCCGCCCCAGTCTTAGCATCCTTTTCCAGATTTTTGAGATCAGACGTCAGCTCCCTGATTTTCGGTTTGACAAACTGGTCGTTTTTGCGAATGGCCAACGCTTCCTCGTAAGCATTTATTGCTTCCCTGATTTGATTCTTTTTTTCAAACTCAACAGCTTCGGCAATTTTTTTATTGTAACGTTCATCCTCCTGAGCCTTAAGCGCCTGATCAATTTCTTTTCTGATGTCCTTGTCGTTGATATAAATATCCGAATCGAAATTGTCCAGTTTTCCCTTCGGGTTATAACACAGTTTTCCGACCGTCTTACCCTCAAAACTTAGTGTCACACCCTGTACTTTCTTATAAATTGTTACAACCATTGTAAAGGGTGGAAAAATGCTGTCTTTCGCCCAAATCTGAGGCGGTACGATGGTGGAGATATCAATATCCTTGGTATAATGATCATCCTTGGCGACTGTTAACCTGTACTCTTTGAAATATTTAAGGTCGAACTCAAATTTTCCGGTCGAATTTATCGTCGCAGTGTTTTCGTTGGTTTTAGAGGAAACATTGATGAGTGTCACTACTGTACCTGCCGGATCTCCGGCATCCACCCTTATTCTACCGGAAATATGGAAAAATCCGGTATATTTTTGCGCCGAGGAACCTATCGCAAATATTATCATAAAAAAGAGCAAAATACTCCGGCGGATGGTGTCAAAAATCATGTCAGACAGATTAATGATGTAATTCAATCAATCACGTAGCAATATTACGAAATTGAATCAATTTTTTCGGTACCTAATTTGGAGTTAAAGATCCCGTAGCTGAAATAGAGGATCAATCCGACCACCAGCCACACACCAAATCTGGTCCAGTTGGTAATTCCCAGCTCACTCATCAGGTAAAAATTAGTCAGAAGTCCAAGCACCGGAATAAAAGACCAGGATTTGATTAAAGCCTGGCAGGTTATGATGACAGTCGTTACGGCAAACAACAAATAGGGTAATGAATGAATAGTCATATTGCTTAGATACCGGCTGAAATCTGAAAATCCGAATCCAGAATAAGCGACCAATGATGCAATGATCAGAAGCGTAGGAGGAATAAAATACCTGCTGTTGAAATATGGAACCGTAAAACCAGTTCTGTTTCTTGTCTTATCACCTTTTGGATTCAAAACAAGAATACCCCCCGAAACAAGTATAAAAGCAAATAGTGTGCCGATACTGGTCAGATCTGTTACTTCGGTCAGATTCATAAAAAGTGAAGGGAGTGCAACGATAACGCCAGTAATTATCGTCGCAAATCCAGGTGTCCGGTATTTGGGGTGCAAACGTGCAAATATGGGCGGCAACAACCCGTCGCGACTCATGCTCATCCAGATGCGCGGTTGTCCAAGCTGAAAAACCAGCAGCACACTTGCCATCGCAACCACTGCGCTGACGGCTATGATTCCTGAAAGTTTTACCAGATGGAGTTTGGCAAAAACGAAGGCAAGCGGATCTGTAACACCCAGCTGATCAGATGGTACCATTCCGGTCAGGACCAAACTGACCAATACATACAAAACCGTAGTAATCAGCAAGGCATAAAACATCGATCTGGGAAGGTCTTTCTTTGGATTCTTACATTCCTCCGCCGTTGTGGATATGGCATCGAAACCAATGTAGGCAAAAAACACGCCGGATATTCCCTTCAGGACACCTGGAATTCCATGGGGGGCAAATGGAGACCAGTTCGCCGGATCCACATAAAATGCACCGGCAGCGATCACCAGAATCAGCACGCCAATCTTCAACAAAACCATCATATTATTGGCCCTTTTGGATTCCCTGATGCCAATGTAACAAATCCAGGTGATAGCAACAACAATCATAAAAGCAGGGATATCAGCGATTAACCGGAAGTTGAATATTTGCGGTGCAGTGGTCCAGGCCTTATAAGCTTCATTCAACACCGGACTCAATTCCGTGACCGACATCCCTTTTTGTAACAAAGGAAGTGCTTCGTGGTATCCCCGGAAGGCTGTGAGATAATCAGTTGTGAGAAATGAGGAGATATGCAGTCCAAATCCGGAGAGTAATCCGGTAAAATAACCAGACCACGAAATAGCTACCGCGATATTGCCGATGGCATATTCCATGATAAGGTCCCAGCCGATAATCCAGGCTACCAGTTCTCCAAAACTTGCATAGGCATAAGTATAGGCACTGCCGCTGATGGGTATGGAAGAGGCAAATTCTGCGTAACACATGGCCGAAAGTCCGCAAGCTATTGCAGTGAAAACAAAAAGAAGTGAAACCGCTGGTCCGCCGCTGGCAGCCGCATTCCCTATGGTACTGAAAATTCCGGCCCCGACAATAGCAGCTACGCCAAGGGCTGTAAGGTCAACGACGCCAAGGGATCGCCTCATCCCAGATCCATGAAGCGACAGATCCTCAGAATCATGAAGGATCAATGGGATCGTTTTTTTTCTGAAAAGATTACCCGTATTCATGGAAGCGCCTGGTTTATTTAGCTTGAATCAGCTTCCCGCTATTGCATAATAACAACGCATCGGCGAATCAATTTTTCCTTCCGTTACAAGCTTTTTGAGTAACTTATCGACTTCCTTCTTGTCCACACCGGAGGCTTCGGCTATCTCCCTGCCTTTCATCGGCTTACCCGATTTTTCCATCGCCCTGATAATCAATTCTTTTGATTCCACAATTTTAGTTTTTATAATTTAGAAACCCTGCTTAACAAGAAATGATCCGCCAGAACTAAGGCTGCCATCGCCTCTACAATCGGAACGGCACGTGGCAATACACATGGATCATGCCTCCCCTTCACATTGACAACTGCCTCATTACCATGAATGTCTACTGTGTTTTGTTCCTTCAATAAGGTTGCGATTGGCTTAAATGCAACCCTCCAGTAGATATCCTGACCGTTCGAAATGCCTCCCTGGACACCTCCCGAATGGTTGGTCAACGTTGTGGTACCTGTATCCGAAGCAATAAAAATATCATTGTGCTGTGACCCTGAAAGTTTTGTTCCCTCGAATCCGGAGCCATATTCAAAACCCTTCACAGCATTGATTCCCAGCATAGCAAATCCCAGATCTGCATGAAGTTTATTGAAAACCGGTTCACCCCAGCCTGCAGGAACTCCGGTGATTACACCTGTAATAACTCCTCCAACAGTATCGTGGTCTTTGCCCGCTTCTTCTATTCTTTTTATCATGCGCCCGGCTGTTTCCGGATCCGGACACCTGACAATATTGCTTTCTGTCTGATTTAAATTCAGTTCAGAATATGGTCTCTCCAGCTCCACCTCTCCAACTCTCGAGACGAATGCCTGAATCTTAATACCGGAGAGGGCCAGAAACTGCCTGGCCAACGATCCGGCAACCACCCTGGCGATGGTTTCACGGGCGGATGACCGACCTCCTCCGCGGTAATCCCGCACACCATATTTCTGATCATAGGTAAAATCCGCATGCGAAGGGCGGTACAGGTCTTTCAGATCAGAATAATCCGCCGAATGCTGGTCTTTATTTCTTACCAGGAAGCCTATGGGAGTTCCGGTAGTGATTCCTTCGAAAACACCTGACAATATCTCCACACGATCTGACTCCTGACGTTGAGTGGTAATATGCGACTGTCCCGGCTTTCTGCGATCCAGATCCGCCTGAATCAGGTCCAGGTCTATCTTCAAACCGGCAGGACAACCGTCTATAACGCCGCCTATGCCAACGCCGTGAGATTCGCCAAATGATGTGAGTCTAAAAAGTCTTCCGAAACTGTTCAATTTGTAGGTTATTTTTTCAGTCTAAAATTATTCAACTTTTCGGTTATTCACTTATTATCCTGTTTTTTTAGTTGCATCCGCAACCGCTGCCACAACCGCCAGAGGTTCCATCACCGCAACCTCCGTCACCGCAACCTCCGTCGCCACAGTCACCGCTTCCACAACTGCTTCCGCATCCGCAACCGTCCGTACTGTATGCTGCACTCAGTTCTTCTTCAGATGCTTCGCGCACTTCCACGACTGTACCTGTAAAATGAAGATCTTCACCAGCCAAAGGATGATTAAAATCCATCGTAACGGTCTCACCTTCAATAGATACAACAATACCATCCATGCGCTGTCCGTGTGCAGACATCATGGGAATACTACTGCCGGGAGTCAGCATGGCATCGTCAACCTTACCTTCTACCTTAAAAATATCAAGGGGTAATTCAACGACTGCCTCTTCATTTATTTCGCCATACCCGCTAGCCGCCGGAATGGAAATCTCAAATTTTTCTCCGGATTTTTTTCCAACCAATTGTTCTTCAAAGGCTGGAATCATCAATCCGGCACCATGAAGAAAAACAAGTGGATTCTCAGCTGTTGCTGATTCAAATACCTCACCTTCTTTACCATCCAACCTTAAATCATAGGTCACGGTAACCATACTATCTTTTGAAACTGTCAACATCAGAATGTTTTTTTAAAAATTAATTTGCAAAGAAACAAGATATTTCTTTAGCTGCATATTCTGATACGGTTTTTTGTAAAAAAAGTTTGAACAAGGAAGCAATCCGACCTCTACTATAAAATTATCATATCATTGATATATTTTATATTGTCCAGACACACATAGTCAGGGGTGTTGATCCCATACGCACCCATGTCGGAAGAGGAAAAGCTGAAAGAAATCTTGTTTACCTTTCCCAAAGAGGTTAGATCAAATGTCGTCCATTTGTCGAGAATATAATCTTTGGAAGAATCTGCAAATCGAAAATCCGCCAAATAAATATCGACACTTCCGACTTTTACATTGCTTCGGTTGTACCCGTTTACAGACAATCTAAACCAATCAGGATCATTCCCTGACGTCCCGCCAAATTTTTTACTGAATGGATCTCCATATTTCATCGTCAGCGCAGCAAATGTCGTATTGCACAGATCAATGGATTGAATACTGTTTTCGGTTCCACTCGGAAATACCGCAAAAGCTTCGCCCTGATAGACTGGATGAAAGAGGGCGAACTTATTGCTTCCATTCTTCTGGTCAAACACACTATACTGGTTTTCAGAACCCTGAGTCGTAACATCGTTTTTTTGAGAATAGATAAATCCCGACCATATTTGCCATTTGGAATCAAATGAATTTTGAAATATTAAGTCACCGGCTGAAAATGAACCCGTAGCATCAGAACCATTCCAATATCCTGCTGGCGGGATTGTCAATGATTCAAAATCAATCGTTTGCACATTGACATGCTCCTTTTTGCTACAGGAGGTGACAAACAATAGTATACACATCAAAACAGAGACCAATGAAAATGAATTTCTCATAACAGAATTAGTTTAATAAATTAAATATCAATACATTGAAAAAATTTGCACAACAATTTTCGCAATTCATCCCGATAGCGAAAAGTAAGCTGAAACTGGCAGGTCTTCTGGCTCGCCCGGTCTTCTGTGCCTTCCCGTCCCGACTTATCGCGACAGTGACTTTGATTCAGAGACCTTTTTATGGGCTTACAGCTGCGGGTGCAGCTCCGGAATTTCACCGGATTCCCTTTTTGATTCACCCCTTCAGATAGGAAGATGATGAAACCTAATTTCTATGCAAATGTAAAATATATTTGTAAAAGTGACTAATGGATAGGAATGATTTTATGTATTTTTAAGGCACCACCAAGCATCATAAATATGTCTCCCGAAGAAGTGAAAAAAAGAATCGTAAAACTGCGACAAGATATTGAGCAACACAATTATAACTACTACATTCTTAGTAAGCCAGTCCTAACGGATTTTGAATTTGATCTGTTGATGCAGGATTTGATCGCTCTTGAAAATAAATTTCCGCAATATCTTGATGCCAATTCTCCTTCCCAGCGTGTCGGTAGCGATATCTCCAAGGAATTTGAGCAGGTTATACACCAATACCCGATGCTTTCGCTGGCAAATAGTTATTCTGCAGAGGAGGTAAAAGAGTTTATCCAGAGGGTCGAAAAATTCTCCGGCGAAAAACCTGATTATGTCTGTGAGCTCAAACTAGACGGCACATCTATTAGTTTAATCTACCGGGATGGTGAACTCCAGCGGGCTGTGACCCGAGGCGATGGTGAGAAGGGAGACGACGTAACGGCTAATGTCAGGACAATTCGTTCCATTCCGTTGAAATTGAAGGGCAACCACCCTGCGTCCTTCGAAATACGCGGAGAGATTGTCTTGCCCTTCGCCGTATTTGAATCGCTTAACAAAGAGCGTTCGGAGCTGGGTGAGTCCCTGTTTGCAAACCCAAGAAATGCGGCATCAGGTACCCTGAAAATGCAAAATCCTGCCATCGTGGCATCACGTAAACTGGATGCCTACTTTTACTATATCCTCGGGGAAAACCTTCCCGAAGATGGTCATTTCGAACTTTTACAACAAGCTGCCGACTGGGGATTTCAGGTTTCACCCAACACGAAAAAATGCAAGGATGCAGAGGAAATCCTTGAATATCTGACTATCTGGGACCGGCAAAGGGAGAATCTGCCTTTTGCAACAGACGGTGTAGTGATAAAAGTAAATTCGAAAAGAGTTCAGGACGAACTCGGATTTACAGCAAAGAGTCCAAGATGGGCGATCGCTTATAAATTCAAGGCAGAAAGAGTTGTAACCAGATTGCTGAGTGTCGATTTTCAGGTCGGCAGGACTGGTGCAGTCACTCCTGTGGCCAACCTCGAACCAGTTCAGTTGGGAGGTACGGTGGTGAAAAGAGCTTCACTGCACAATGCAGATATTATTCAAGGCCTTGACCTTCATGGTAATGACATGGTCTTTGTGGAAAAGGGAGGAGAAATCATTCCGAAAATTGTAGGAGTGGATGCCTCACAAAGGGATCCGGCAGCTTTTGCAATAAAGTTCATAGAAAATTGCCCGGAATGCGGATCTGCCCTAATAAGAGAAGAGGGCGAGGCAGCCTGGTACTGTCCGAACGAGGATGAATGTCCACCGCTGATAAAAGGTAAGATAGAACATTTTATCAGCCGCAAGGCAATGGATGTGGATGGTCTGGGCAGTGAAACAATCGACCTGATGTACCGGCAGGGACTGGTTCGCAACGTCGCCGACCTCTACGATCTGAAGAAAGAGCAGCTCGTGATACAGGAAAGGATGGGCGAAAAATCAGCCGAAAGGATTCTGGACGGATTGGATAAATCGAGGTCCGTGCCTTTTGAAAGAGTCCTTTTTGCCCTGGGAATCAGGTATGTGGGAGAGACTGTTGCCAAAAAGGTCGCGAAGGAGATCCGTTCAATGGACCAGCTTCAAAAGGCAGACTTGAATGAATTGCTTGCCATTGAAGAGGTGGGAAATAAGATAGCCGAGAGTATTCTGGCCTGGTTTTCGAAGGAGCAACATATCAAATTAATCGAAAGGCTAAAAGAATTTGGTCTTCAATTTGAGTTGATTGACACCTTAAAGGAAGGATCATCAGAAAAGCTGAAAGGTTTATCATTTATTATTTCAGGCACTTTTAAAAAATTTTCGCGTGACGGATTGAAAGCTGACATAGAATTACATGGTGGAAAAAATGTTTCTTCAATTTCGGCAAAAACAAACTATCTTATTGCAGGTGAGAATATTGGACCTTCTAAATTAGAGAAGGCAACCCAACTAAAAATTCCAATAATCGATGAAGAAACCTACAGGCAACTTACAAATTGAAAGTTGCTAAATTGAATCTGATGAACAAAATAGCATTTATTTATATTTCGAATACCTAACTTTGCCCCGATGTGTAGAAGATTATTAAATACTTATGTTAAAAATCGGTTGTTTCACGCTTACCGAAAGCAGCAACGTGTAGGGGAAATTACCACCCTTGAGGATGCTAAATCGGTCGGAATTATTTGGAATCCCTCTGATGAAGAAAGTATTGAGACCTATGAAATATTTCGTAAAGCACTGAATGAGAAGAGTATAAAATCATTTGGAATTGCTTATATCGGTTCCAAAAGAGAAAAGGAAACACTCTTAACAGTCTCAAATTCCTGGCTGATCAACAGAGGTGATGTCAGCCTTTGTGGAAAACCAAAGCGTGGAGATGGAGTCAATTTTCTTCATCAGGAATTTGATATCCTGATTGATTTATCGATCATAAAGAGTGTTGTATTACAATATATTCTGATTCATACGCCGGCAAAATTCAAAATTGGATGGCAGGCAGAAGATCCGAATATCTACGATCTGGAAATTGATGTGACGGCAAATCCAAAATGTCGCTTTCTATTGGAACAGATCATCCTTTATCTTGAAAAATTGAACGAGAATAAATAATAAAGATGCAAAAAATATTTCGCGGTGCAGGAGTGGCCCTAATTACTCCTTTTCGCTCTGATTTACAGATAGATTTTGAAAGTCTGGGTAAAGTGACTGCATCTCAGATAGAAAATGGTATGGATTTCCTGGTTGCACTTGGCACAACGGCCGAAACAGCAACACTTTCCCATGTTGAAAAGCAGCAGATCATAGATTTTGTAGTAGCCCGGACAGCCGGCAGAGTCCCCATCATGGTTGGAATCGGAGGGAACAGCACCTCAGAAGTGATCGACCAGATCAATTCATTCGACCTGACTAAAGTGGACGGAATCTTGTCTGTCGTCCCCTACTATAACAAACCTTCTCAGGAAGGGATTTACCAGCATTTTATGGCAATTGCCGCAGCTTCTCCACTACCGGTCATTCTTTACAACGTACCCGGACGCACCGGAGTAAATATGAGTGCCGAAACTACGCTAAGACTGGCTCATAATGCGGAAAATATTGTAGCAACCAAAGAAGCTTCAGGAAATATTGGCGAGATTATCAAGATATTGAAAGGAAAGCCGGACAAATTCAGTCTGATATCCGGTGACGACAGTTTCGTAGTTCCGACCATAGCCATTGGAGGTGAAGGTGTTATCTCCGTCGCAGCCAATCTGACACCAAAATTGATCTCTTCCATGACGCACTACGCATTACATGGAGATTTTAACAATGCGGCGACGATTCAGTTAAATATTCAGTCTCTGATTGAATATATTTTTACAGAAGGGAATCCATCCGGCGTCAAAGCAGCAATGCACTCTATAGGATTGATAGAGAACTATTTAAGGTTACCACTCGTTCCAGTAAGCGATAAACTTTACCAGCAGCTAGCCGAAAAAACTAAGAAAGTGCTTTGATCGTATAGGTTAAGGCTCGACAACATTACCGCTGACCTGTTTTATTTGTATATTTTTTGTTGAGCAGCCAATAAACAATTGTATAATAATGATGCGATAGTCATTGGTCCGACACCGCCAGGTACAGGAGTGATGTAGGAGCATTTGGGGGCAACCTCTTCAAACTTTACATCCCCTTTCAGTTTAAAACCGGATTTGGTCTGATCGGAGGCAACACGTGTGGTACCAACATCGATTACAACAGTGCCCTCTTTGACCATATCACCAGTCAAAAATTCAGGTATTCCAAGAGCTGCAACGATAATATCGGAATTTAAACAGATCTCTTTCAGATTTTTAGTTCTGCTATGACAAAGCGTAACCGTACAGTCGACCCCTTTTTGCGAAAGCAGGATGCTCATCGGGCGACCCACAATGTTACTTCTGCCAATCACCGCGCAACTTTTTCCTTTGGTCTCAATTTTGTACCTGCGAAGCAACTCCATGATTCCAAAAGGTGTAGCCGACACAAAAGCCGGCATTCCAGCCACTACCCTACCGACATTGATCGGATGAAAACCATCCACATCCTTTTTGGGATCAATGTTTTCGATGACTTTTTCTTCAGAAATATGTTTGGGGAGAGGAAGCTGAACGATGAATCCGTCGATACCATTATCCTTGTTCAATTTATCAATGGCTTGAAGCAACTCATTTTCGGTAACATCATTTTCAAAACGGATCAGGGTCGACTCAAATCCGACCACTTCACAAGCCTTCACTTTGGCAGCCACATAAGTCTCGCTACCGCCGTCATGCCCGACTAAAATCGCAGCCAGGTGAGGAGCTCTCTTTCCGGATGCCTTTATTTGCTCAACTTCAATTGCAATCTCCAGCTTTAAAAGTTCTGATATTACCTTGCCGTCAATTAATTGCATTATTAAGTCTGTATTTCATTCGAATTTTATCTTCTTTGTCCTTGACCCTGCATCATCTTCTTCATGTTCGCACCTGAAGAGACCATTTTCATCATTTTTCGGGTATCGGTAAACTGTTTCAGCAGACGGTTTACTTCCTGAACAGATGTTCCGGAACCATTGGCAATTCTCTTGCGCCGGGATCCGTCAATCAACGAAGCATCTGCCCGCTCCTTTTTCGTCATGGAGTAAATGATAGCTTCAACGTGCTTAAATGCATCGTCCTCAATATCAACATCTTTCAGAGCTTTCCCCATACCCGGAATCATACCGGCAAGCTCTTTGAGATTACCCATCTTCTTAATCTGCTGTATCTGCTTGAGAAAATCATCAAAATTGAATTGGTCTTTGGCCAGTTTCTTCTGAAGTTTTCGTGTCTCTTCTTCGTCATATTGTTCCTGAGCTCTCTCTACCAGCGAAACGATGTCGCCCATTCCAAGAATACGATCCGCCATCCTGCTGGGGTGGAATACATCGATGGCATCCATCTTCTCGCCCATCCCCACATACTTGATCGGTTTAGTTACAACCGATCTGATTGAAAGTGCCGCTCCACCACGGGTGTCACCGTCGAGTTTGGTCAGCACTACTCCGTCAAAATTAAGGCGGTCATTAAATTCCTTGGCCGTATTGACTGCATCCTGACCTGTCATGGAATCCACCACAAACAAAATCTCGCCCGGATTAACGGCGTTCTTGATGGATTCGATCTCCTTCATCATCATCTCATCAATTGCCAGACGACCCGCTGTATCGATGATCACCACATCATTGCCTTTCAGTTTGGCTTCCCTGACTGCATCTTTGGCAATCTTCACAGGATCCTTTGTGGTTTCATCGGCATAAACAGTTACCTGGATAGCCGCACCCACAACTCTTAGCTGTTCGATAGCCGCCGGACGATAAACGTCGCAGGCAACCAACAGCGGATTCTTTCCCTGTTTGGTTTTCAAACGGTTGGCGAGTTTCCCGGAGAAGGTTGTCTTACCTGATCCCTGCAAACCGGCCATCAATATAATGGCAGGTGAACCTTTCAGATTAATATCGACAGATTGTCCACCCATCAGTTCAACCAGTTCTTCGTGAACGATCTTTACCATCAGCTGTCCGGGGTTCAGGGAGCTGATAACCTGCTGTCCAAGTGCGGTTTCTTTGATCCGGTTGGTAAAATCCTTTGCAATCTTGAAGTTTACGTCGGCATCAAGCAACGCGCGCCGAACTTCTTTCAAGGTTTCGGCGACATTGATCTCCGTAATTTTCCCCTGGCCTTTCAACAACTTGAACGACCTCTCCAGCTTTTCCGATAGATTTTCAAACATATTCCAGATCTTTTTTTATAAGCGTACAAACTTACATGAAAAAAAAAAAAGTTCGTGGACAGTTGTGATATTTTTGTGTAACGTATCCATGACTAATTCTACCTGATGAACTAAAAAACTGGTTCTCAATTAGGTGCAAGAATCACAATAAAGTGACCTTACAGAGTTTCAGAATACAGACCGGGTAAAAAAACAAATCGCAAACCACTGAATATATGTGATTTAAGTCAATAATAAAAATAAATACAAAACTCTGATTGAATTAAATTATAACTACCTTTACGTCGGATTATTTACCATTAAATTAGTTTTTTAAATTATGAACATTTTCGTAGGTAGCCTTCCATTTAGCTTGGAGGAGGCAGAATTAAAAGGATTTTTTGAGGAGTACGGTGAAGTGACTTCAGCAAGAATTATTACTGACAAATTCTCCGGAAGGAGTAAAGGTTTCGGCTTTATTGAAATGCCGAATGCAGAAGAGGCTCAAAAAGCCATTGAAGAATTGAACGGTGCAGAAGTTGACGGTCGTACAATCGTTGTAAACGAGTCCATCGAAAAACCTAAAGACGGCACAAGACGTCCAGGCGGTGGCGGTGGTGGTGGTTTCAACCGTGGCGGCAGCGGCGGCGGTGGTGGTTTCAATCGTGGTGGCGATCGTGGCGGTTTCAACCGTGGCGGTGGTGATCGTGGTGGTTTCAACCGCGGCGGTGGTGACAGAGGTACCGGTCGCAGGTCCAGTTATTAAGCAGTCGGACGCGTTGTAGCCTTTTGGCTACAGTTTGAACTATTTTGGTGCTGAGTTCGTGTATGAAGAATTATATCTTGACTTAACGGCCTTATAATTAATCGATTGAAGCAGATCACTTAGATAATCCAAACAAAAGCAAAATTGTTCCAAAGCTTATGATAGCATTTAAGAGGGCTCCAAATCGGAACCCTCTTTTTGTTTGTTAGGATCAAAGTAATTTCTATCATCAAATTTCTCTGTAGTTATGAATTCCGTATATTCTTCCATCATTGCAAATGCTATCAGTAACCTCGGGTTTGCGTCGTTGAACCCGATGCAGACAGAGATGCTGAAAGTCAGTAAAAAGGCCGGACAGATTCTCCTCTTTTCACCAACAGGATCGGGAAAAACGGTTGCATTTCTACTGCCAATACTTGAAAAGGTAAAAGTGACAGGTTCCGGGATCAAAGCCTTGATCATCGTCCCTTCAAGGGAGCTTGCGCTTCAGATAGAACAGGTTTTCAAATCGATGGGCACCGGCTTGAAAGTCTCAACCTGTTATGGTGGTCACCCGGTAAAGACCGAACGCAACAATTTATTAGAGGCCCCTACCCTGCTGATCGGAACACCCGGACGAATACTTTACCACCTGGAAAAGGGGACAGTCAATCCGGCCACTATTGACCTGCTTATATTGGACGAATATGATAAATCCTTTGAGTTCGGTTTTGAAAAGGAAATATCAGCGATATTATCCTATATCTCTCACCCGGGGCAGGTAATACTCACGTCAGCCACCAGGTCTGCCACGGTGCCCGATTATTTCAAAATTCAAAATCCTCATATTCTGGACTTCAGCAGCGATGAGAAACCAGCTGGACTGGAAATTATGCTGGTCAGGGCTGATGAAAAAGATAAGCTGGCGCTTCTTATGAAATTACTGACAGGTATTACCTCCGGACTCACCCTGATTTTTTGCAACCACAGGGAGGCAGTTGAGCGTATCAGCAGTTTATTGATAGAGAGCGGCATCAGGCATGCTACCTACCATGGTGGACATGAACAGCCGCAACGCGAACGGGCGCTGATCAAGTTCAGGAATGGCAGCAATCCCATTCTTGTCACCACTGATCTGGCATCCCGCGGACTTGACATTTCAGGGATACAAAACATTATACATTACCAGCCGGCTAGCAGTGAAAACATTTTCATCCACAGAAATGGCCGTACGGCAAGGATGGAGAACGAAGGAACCGTCTGGGTCCTGCTTTCAGCTGAGGAAAAGATTCCTGCTTATATTCCAAATTACTGCGTAGAATCAGCAGTTCCGGAGGCTACAGAATCCATGAAGGAGCCCTATTTCTCTACCCTCTACTTCGGTGCCGGCAAGAAAGACAAGATCAGTAAAACCGATATCGTCGGACTTTTGATTCAAAAGGGTGGATTGAAAAAAGAAGAAATTGGCCTCATCAATATCCTTGATTTTGAGTCCTTTGCGGCTGTATCAAAAGTAAAAATCAATAAACTGATCAACCTTTTGAGCAAAGAAAAGCTTAAAAACAAGAAGATTAAAATAGCAATTTCAGAATAGGGGAAATTACATCCTGAGAACCATTTTCAGCTTTTGAGGCAACGCCCGATAAATGGTAATGGCATCCGTTTTGGGTAGCGTTATTACAATTCTAGGAATAACAGCATCCCGCTTAAATGTAGACAATGCTTTGATTGATTTTTCTGCTTCCCTTTTGAATATTTCACTTTTCAGGCTGTCAATTCTCAGTTTATCAGCTCCTTCACTAGTTTCTGATTGCTGAATTACCAATTGAAGGTTACGTTCAAAATTCATGATAATATAGACATCCTCCGTTCTGCGGGGAACTGGTATTGCATCTACTTTGTTGGCTTCAATTGTATCCTTTGGGGCATTTTTAACCAGAAACTGAATTCTTTCGATCGTTGAAACAGCATTTTTAAGAACAAAAGGCTGAGAAATCCAGTGGAGCAGGGCATCCGTATGGTACACCTTTATAGAATTACTGATCCAGACTTCCTTGATATTGGTATCATGTAATGGAATCCCCTTCATTTCTAACCTGGCGATTTTATTAATCAAATCCAGAACAAGGTAAATGGAGTCTTCAGAGGAGAGATTGTATCGTGACCTGAGTATATTCTCACTCTTCTTCAACTCAAAATACTTCGATAGATCATCCTTACTGTTAGTCACAATCCCTTCAGAATCCGAATTATTCTGAACCTTATTTTCAGCCTTCTTTGCGCCTTTAGCTGCCTTTTCAGGTTTCTTCCACGCATTATCAGACTTTTCTGCCTTCTTCGAAGCATTGTCAGCTTTTACTTCCGCCTTTGGCAAAACTGCTTCAGGCAAAGGATTCTTAGTAGCAACCGGTAAAATCACGGTAGTTGTCAGAATGTAGGCAACAATCAAAACCAATATAGAAGTGACTGACCAAAAGAGAGATTTTTTTGCCATGTCGATGGATTAATAGATAAATACCTTGGCCCCTTTATCGAGGTTGTTATAAATGGCCTCTAGATTCGCATCCCCGAAACGGACACATCCATGAGTGACCGGTAAGCCAAGAAAACGCTGGTACAAGGTTCCATGCAGCATATAACCATCACCAATAGATAACGCATAAGCACCCAGAGTAGAGTCGTCATAGCGTTCTGCGGATCGTGCGGAGGGAGGCTTTACCCCCTCTTCAATAAAAGCCCAGTCGGGTTTTGTCCAAACCGGATCTTTTCTTTTCAGCAGAACAGAAAACATACCTTTGGGCGTTTTAAAAGGTTTTCTGGTGCCATTCGGATAAATCAATATTTCATCCTTCCCCGTTGAACACATACCGGTCCGGATGGTATCTCTTGAATTGCGGAGGACAAATTTGTTCTCTGTAGCATTGATTAAAATATAAGCCTTGTCAGGTATCAGATTGTTCAGCTTATCTTGCAGAAGTTCAATATTGGACTTACTGGTTAGAATCTGCTTATCTATGTTCCTGACATTAATCTGTGTTGAGGTAAACCATGATTTTACACCATATGCAGCATTCTGATAGGCTGGGGAATATAACAGGATGGTAGGTATCCAAAGGAAGATTATTACAGGTATTACCCATGGTACATATTTCCTAAACCAACTCTTCTCTTCAGTTTCCATTGTTAAAAAGATAATTAATTTAAAAGATCCGCTAATGAAACAGTCGACCCAACGATTGTTACAGGAGAACCGACCGACAATTTACTGTAAAGTTCGTCAATTTTATCATCAGAAAGAGCCACGCAACCCTTGGTCCAGTCAACCCCTTTCCCACCATTGCCATGGATTTCAATTAGTCCGCCGATACCTCTGCTCCTGGGAATCTGTCCGCTTCTTCGTCGTGCTGCGAATTCTGCACGGTCTTCGTCATTAGGATAATTCA
This sequence comes from Prolixibacteraceae bacterium, assembly GCA_036508555.1. GTDB lineage: Bacteria > Bacteroidota > Bacteroidia > Bacteroidales > Prolixibacteraceae > CAINVV01. The sequence continues at coordinate 33,131 of DATCHD010000024.1, read as the reverse complement.
ACATCATGGCCTTATAGTATCCCGAGTCTCTTGAACTTTTCTTTCTTGTAACGATGTATCTTCCTTCAGGAGTAGCATTGTCACCAGCATAAAGTTTATCGCCGATCCAGTTTTTACCAAATTCGACGTCATATTCTTTGGTCAGTTTGCCACCGTAATAGAGAAACCCTTTATGTTTAATTTTATCTACCACAAGAGCATAGGATTTGTTATTAGCTGAAGCAGAGATTGTACTCTTAACCCAAATCTGCCATTTAGCGTACCGTAAAAAGTATTCTTTAAGTTGGGCATTGACTTCAGCGTCAGCATAACTGATACGGGATTTCCCCTCGTTCAATTTTTTATTGGCTTTCGCAACATCACCTTTCTCGAAAGCATTCAGACTCTCTTCTACGGAGAGCTTTCCAAATTCATAATCCTTCCTTGTTTGGTTACGAAGCGGGAGTCTAATGAAGAAATCGTGGTAACTGTCCAACTTCTTTCTGAGCAACTCTGTCTCTTTAAGAAATCTCGCTTTTTGTGTATCTTTATTGGTGCCGGACGAGTTTTGAGCCAGTTCTGCCTTCAAGATGGCAATAGCAATGAGCTCTCTGGCTTTTGAAAAATTTTTCTGAAAAAACAATTTTTCATTTTGCCGTTTCAATTCAATGAAAGCATATTTATAATTCGTCTCTGCCGCCTGGTAATAATCAGGGGCATAAATATCAGCATTAATCTTCTTGGCCTTAGCCATGACCTCAATGCACTTTTTAAAATCATCCATGGGTGGCTTATCCATAAAAAGAATTAAGAGTACCAGCACAATCAGTGAGACAAGAGAAATAATCCCGATATAAAACAATAATTTTTTAAAAAAACCTGATCTCACGCTTCAATTATTTAAGTATTACTTTCAACAAGCACTTGTTTTTCAATTGGTTTAGGACAGTTTCAGGTGTTTTATCCAGAAATGTGTTGCAAGATGCAAATTCTGATCGACAAAATATTTAAAAAAACCCCCGGAAATATTCCGAGGGTTATTTTTTAAGCTAACTTGAGAGTTGCTTATTTCTTCTTTCCGCCTTTTGCTTTTGAGATAACGTCAGTCAACTCAGTGTTGATAGCTTTAGCTTTCTCAACAGCTGGTTTAACTTTCTCAGAAAGAGTTAAGACATCTTCGTTGTTGGTCAAACCTGCAGAAACTTCAGTTAAAACAGTTTCAACAACTCCAATTTCCTGACCAATAGCTTCGACAGCAGCTTTGCCTTCTTTGCCCTTAGGGGCTTTAGCTAACAATTCTTTGTCAGCAGCAATAGTTGCAGTTAATTCAGCAACAGCAGCAGTAACTTCAGCTTTCAAAGCTTCTTTTCTTGCAGTTGTTTCTTCTACTGCTTTGTTAGAAAGAGTAGTAACAGAAGTCAAAGTAGTTTTGGCTGCATCATAGTTGCGGAACAATGCAAATTTTGCATTTTGTTCTTCAACTTGAGCAAGACCAGATTTCTGAGCATCAACAGCAGCTTGGAAAGAAGCAGCAACATAACGATCAGCACCAGCTTTTTTAGCGGATTCGATAGCAACGTTTGCAGCATCGATGTCAGCTTGAGGAATTTTAGCACAACTTGCTAAAGTAACAACGAGAATACTTAAGGTAACCAGTTTTAATAATCCTTTTTTCATAACTTTGAAAAATAAATGTAATTAATGTAAATCAATGTTTTTGTTCAAACTTAACTTTTAGACGCAAAGGTTTCTGAAAGTCACCCCAAAAATATATGTTTTTTTTCAAATAGACAAATTATCTTTACAATTCCTTAAATAAGAATACTTTACGAATATTAAAAAATGATTAATAAATTGTCTGTGAATGATCTTCCGGATGCTGAGATCATCAGAAAGATCAAACACGAACACAATACAAACCTTTTTGGGATCCTTTATAACAGATATTCGATCAAAGTATTTGAGAAGTGTAACTCTCTATTAAAGGATCCTATTCAGGCTCAGGAGTTTGTCCAGGATGTTTTCTGTAAAGTCTTTGAGAAACTGTCTGATTTCAGAGGAGAATCGAATTTTTCTACCTGGTTATACTCCATTACCTATAATCATTGTATAGAATACCTCCGTGTCAAAAAGAAGATGAACTACCCGGATTGGAACAGTTCTCATGAGCTGCCGGATGTTATTGATGAAATAGACGAGAAGATGATAAGCAGCGAACGCCTGATGCAGATCATGGACCTGATCCATCCAGAGGAAAAGGCATTGCTTACCATGCATTATATCGACGATTTCCCTATTGCTTATATTAAGACTGCCCTTAAAATAAGCGAAAGTGCTACTAAAATGAGGCTCAAAAGAGCGCGGGAACGTGTGTCTTATCTATACTCCCAAAAGTATAAGTAATATTTTTATAATTCCTCTCCTTGTGACTTTTCCCCGATTATTCGTCCAAAGGGAGTAAATCATTCACTAAAATTAAATAATCAAAAAGCGTAGAGGCAGTTTCTCATAAATATGAAAGATCTCCTTCAGAAATATATTTTTCGAATCAACAGGAATTCTCCGGGTAGCAGAGTTTTAAATTGTTTTAAAACTCAATTCCCTGAAGCGACCAATATTGAATGGTCCAGCGAGAAAGATGGTGTATTTGAAGCAATTTTCAGGGTGAATGGGATCGAAATGATCTCGTGGTTTGAGAAGTCCGGCTATTGGTTAAAAACAGAAACTAACTTTACCTTGGCAATGCTTGACGAGAGCATCCGTCAAAAACTGGAGATTTATGGTCAGATCATGAGTTCAATAATTATTGAAAGAGCCAATGGCGACAGTCAGTATGAGTTTATCATCCGTGACAATTTCCAGGTACGGCATGTCTTCATCACTGATAATCAGGGAAACGTGATGGATCGTCAGAATTTTGACGAGAATGAATTGAGATAAAATGCTATTTTTGTCTGATATTTAATTCTTTTAAACATCAGATGAAACGATTATTCCTGGTTTTCATTCTACTCTTCTCCGGACTTTCCAGTTTTTCCCAGCTTAATACAGATCATTATTTCTACATAGCCCGAAGCAGAATTTATTTTGGGAATTATATCAGTGCCATAGAGAACTTCAACATTGTCATCAAATTAAAACCATACTTGCCTGAGCCCTACTATTATAGAGGGATGGCCAAGCTGTACATTGACGACTTCAGAGGTGCAAAAGCTGACTTCGACAAGGCCATCGAGATTAAGCCTTATTATCCGGAAGCCTATATGTACCGTGGGATGGCTAATTATGAAATGAAGAATTTCAAGAGTGCCCTGAATGACTATTCTAATGCATTAGAATACAATCAGGAGGATCCCAATATTTATAACAACAGGGGTATTACCAAGATCGCCATGGAGGATTTTGACGGAGCCATTGCAGATTATTCCAAATCTATCGACCTTAAACCAGCATCTGCAAACACCTATCTAAACCGCAGCTCTGCCAAACAAATGAAAGGAGATCTGGAGGGCGCCATCAAAGATTGTGATGCCGCTATCCGGATACGGCCTCATTTTGCCAGCGCCTATCTTGTGCGGGGTATAGCCAAATTTGAGAAGAAGGATTTTGCAGGAGCCCTTAAAGATTATGATTTGTGTATTCGGCTGGACCCAAAAACCTCCTCTGCCTACGTCAATCGTGGTATTGTAAAACATCAACTTAACGATTTGAACGGTGCCATCAGGGATTATGATATGGCTTTGCAGCTAGATCCAAATATTGCTGCAGCTTGGCTGAACAGGGGTATTGCCAAAGAATCCCTGAAAATTCCTGGTGCAGAAAAGGATATGGCTATGGCAGCGGAACTGGATCCGAAGTTTGCAGCTTTCAAAAAACGTCTGAACCTCGAGGAAGAAAGAGAAAAGCAAAGAAGACAATATGGATTTTACTTGCCAAATCCCGGACAGAATCCTAATCAGGCACAAAATAATCAGGCAGCTGCCAACAATCAAACTGCCGGCTCTGGTCAGGCAACAGCCAATAACGCAAATTCGCCTCAGGCGGCATCCGCGCAGACAGCAGCTTCCCAGTCGGCAACAGCCCAAAACAATACAGCAGCTTCTCAACCTGATACTACTGCTTTCAAACAGGAAAACAAAAGCGGACCGGTTACCCAAAACCGGAAAAGAAGAAATATAGTCGTAGCCGAGGATGGTACAATATCTGAGACAGATATCAAGGACGGACTGGTTCAAAACAAAAATGTCAAAATTGTCATGCAACCTGATTTCCTGATTTCAATATTCAACAAAGATTCTGTCGACTTCAACCGCCTTCAGTATTATAATATGGAAGTTGAAGCACTCAATAACAAAAATAACAATGATCCGTTCTTAATCATCTCCAACAAACCCTTTGCCTACCAGACCATTCACAAGGATGCCTTTGTATCGATGGTTGATAATTGGAGTAATGAGATTTCTACCAATAAAAAGAATTCGAATGCCTATTTGAATCGGGGAATCATTTACGAGCAGTCTGAAAATTACAACGAAGCCATCCGCGATTTTACTAGAGCCATTAGTATAGACGACCGGAACATCCTTGCCTATCTGTGCAGGGCCAACTCAAGAGCCAAAATGGTTGATTTTATTCGAACACAAGGATCTCTCCCTGAACCAGAGATACTCAATATGAGTGGCAATAAAACGACGATCGAAAATAAGAATAATGAAGTCAAAATACTTGATTATGAAGATATTATTCAAGATTATGAATCGATCCTTTACATGAATCCAAACTTTATTTTTGCCTGGTTCAATATGGCAAATACAAAGGTTAAAAAGCGGGATTATGTAAATGCAGTCAAGGATTATTCGAAAGCCATACAACTGGAACCGGATTTTGGGGAAGCCTATTTTAATCGGGGACTTACCAGGATCTACCTGAACGATCTGGAAGGAGGTGCAATGGATCTGAGCAGGGCCGGAGAACTTGGGCTTACCGAAGCCTATAACGTGATCAAGAGATACTGTAATTAATTTTGCCCATTTCTATGTCGAACCAACCATTAGCTGAAAGATTAAGGCCTGTGTCACTGGATGATTTCATCGGACAGAAACACCTGGTTGGCGAGGATGCTGTTATTCGCAAAATGATTGCGACCGGACGGCTCTCTTCTTTCATCTTATGGGGTCCTCCGGGTGTGGGGAAAACCACCCTCGCCAAGATCATTGCCAACACGCTGGACCGGCCTTTTTACCTACTGAGCGCCATTAATTCAGGCGTAAAAGATATTCGCGATGTTATTGAAAAGGCAAAAAACAACCAATTTTTCAGTGCCAGGAATCCGATTCTTTTTATTGACGAGATTCACCGTTTCAGCAAAGCCCAGCAGGATTCTCTACTGGGAGCTGTTGAGCAAGGCGTCATTACACTCATCGGGGCGACAACAGAGAATCCATCCTTCGAAGTGATCTCTCCCCTACTCTCCCGCTGTCAGGTTTATGTTTTAAAATCCCTTGAAAAAGAAGATCTGCTTACCCTACTTGATCGTGCCATAAAAACAGATGTGGAGCTTTCAAAGAAAGTCATAATCATTCAAGAACATGAAGCTCTTTTGCGCTTTTCTGGAGGAGATGCAAGAAAACTACTGAATGTACTGGAGCTGGTTGTCAATTCTTTTGCAGGTGAAGAAATCAATATCACCAATGATATTGTCACGGAGAGATTACAGGAAAATCTGGCACTCTACGATAAGAATGGTGAAATGCACTATGATATCATCTCTGCTTTTATCAAAAGTATGCGTGGCGGAGACCCGGATGCTGCCGTATATTACCTTGCCAGGATGCTGGAAGGTGGTGAGGACGTGAAATTTATTGCCCGGCGGATGCTCATTCTCTCTTCCGAAGATGTCGGCCTGGCCAATCCAAATGCACTACTGCTGGCTCAAAGTACTTTCGACGCAGTCCATAAAATCGGCATGCCCGAAGCCCGTATTATACTTTCGCAATGCGCTATTTACCTGGCAACTTCCCCTAAAAGCAACTCGGCTTATTCAGCCATCGATGAGGCATTGGCAGAGGTTAAACTCTCCGGTCACCTGCCTGTTCCCCTGCATCTTCGCAACGCCCCTACAAAACTGATGAAGCAGCTGGGCTATGGAAAAGACTACAAATATGCTCACTCTTTTGAAGGAAATTTTGTAGATCAGGATTTCCTACCGGAGGAGATAAAGACCAAAAATTTTTACAAGCCTCAACAAAATCCAACCGAAGAAAAAATTCTCGAAAGATTGCGGTTATGGTGGAAAACACGATTCAGCTAACCCGATTATATATCCTGTATGTCATACGGCGTTTCCTGGTAAACATAGTAATTCAGCCAGTTTGAAAACAGGAGGTTTGCGTGTGATCGCCAACTCAATACTGGTCTTTCCTCAGGATTATCATTTACATAATAATGTTCAGGTATTTCAATCGGCAATCCCTTTTCAAAGTCCCGCTTGTATTCCCTGTCAAGCGTTCTGAGCGAATACTCCGGATGTCCTGTGATGAAGATCTGTCTGCCATTTTCAGCGATAGCGAGGTAAACTCCGGCCTTATCAGACTCAGAAAGGATCTGAACACCTGAAACATTTGCGAAATCTTCCGCTTTCAACTCGGTATGCCTTGAATGCGGCGCCCTGAAAAGATCATCGAATCCCCTGAAAAGCGGGAGTTTTTTATCTACCGCCCGGTGTTCAAATACTCCAAACATCTTTTTTTCCAGAGGATATTTTGGTATGCCAAAATGATGATATAGTCCGGCCTGTGAGGCCCAGCAAATAAACATTGTGGAGGTAACATGTTGATGCGCCCAGTCAAATATTTCACAAATCTCATCCCAATAATCTACCTCTTCAAAAGGAAGATGCTCAACCGGGGCGCCGGTAATAATCATACCGTCATATTTTTTCTTCCTGATCTGAGAAAAAGTCTTATAAAACGCATCGAGATGATCCTGGGAAGTGTTCTTGGCAGTATGCCCTTGAATTTGAAGGAAGTCGATCTCGATCTGTAGCGGCGTATTCGATAGCAACCGAAGCAAATCTGTTTCGGTTGCTATCTTCAACGGCATTAAATTTAGAATCACAATCTTAAGCGGACGAATATCCTGGTGTTCGGCCCTGGTCTGGTCGATCACGAATATGTTTTCTTCACGTAACAATTCGATGGCAGGTAAACCATCCGGCAGATTTAAAGGCATAATTCAATAATTTATGGATCAGCGTGCAAAATTAAATTAAATCTTGGCTAATGCCTGTTCAAAATCGGCAATAATGTCATCAATGTGCTCGATTCCCACTGAAACTCTCAATTGAGCCGGTTTGACACCTGCCAGGAGCTGCTCCTGATCACTAAGTTGGGAATGGGTGGTTGCAGAAGGCTGAATGATGAGCGTTCTGACATCTCCGACATTGGCCAGGTGACTTACCAGCAGAAGATTGCCTACAAGCTCTTTGGCATTCTCTTTACTGCCCTTCACAGTGAACGAAAGTACTGCGCCGGCACCTTTTGGCAGGTATTTTTTCGCAAGTTCATAATTCTCATCCGATTTCAATCCCGGATAATTCACCGATTCAACTTTTGGATGTTGCTGTAACCAGGAAGCCAAAGCCAGGGTATTCTGGATATGCCGCTCCACTCTTAACGAAAGGGTTTCCAGTCCTTGTATCAATTGAAAAGAGTTGAATGGAGAAATTGCAGGACCATAATCCCGCAGCCCCTCCACACGAGCCCTGATGATAAAGGCGATGTTGCCAAAAGGACCATCCGTTCCAAATACATCCCAGAATTTCAGTCCGTGGTACCCCTCTGAAGGTTCAGTAAATCCGGGGTATTTACCATTGCCCCAATTGAAATTACCACCATCAATGATGACACCACCTAAAGAAGTTCCATGACCGCCAATCCATTTTGTAGCCGACTCCACAACAATGTTTGCACCATGCTCAAGCGGACGGAAAAGTGCGCCACCGCAACCAAAAGTATTGTCGACAATCAAAGGTAAATCATGTTTCTTAGCCAACGCGGTAAATTTCTCAAAATCAGGAATATTGAAACTGGGGTTTCCGATAGTTTCAAGGTAAATAGCCTTCGTTTTGTTATCGATCAGTTTCTCAAAACTGGCAGGATTCAGGTCTGCAGCAAAGCGGGCTGATATCCCAATGTTTTTAAAAGTGACTTTAAACTGGTTGTAGGAACCGCCATACAGGTATGGAGAAGTGACAAAATTGTCTCCTGCGCCCGCGATGTTGGTGATGGCAATAAATTGAGCCGCATGGCCTGAGCTGAGTGCCAAAGCAGCGACTCCACCCTCCAACGCTGCAATTCTCTTCTCGAAAACATCGGTAGTCGGGTTCATTAACCTGGTATAAATGTTTCCAAATTCTTTTAATGCAAAGAGGTTGGCAGCATGTTCGGAGTTCTTGAAAACATAGGAAGTTGTCTGATACAATGGCACAGCTCTGGAAAGTGTATCCTGATCGGGCGTGTGACCTGCATGTACCTGCAGGGTTTCGAATTTTTGTTTCTGTGTACTCATGGTAATTGTTTTTAAAAATGATTATTGATTATTTTTCGAAAAATTCATGATGGATCGCTCTTACAGCAGGCGTTCTGTCAGATAAACGTACAAGGTAATAGCTGACAATCGGGGAAGCACCAGAACAGCTCATCATTACGTTGATCCCTTCGGAAGCGAGTGCGGTAAATATTCTCGCAGCAATGCCGTAATTATCAGTAATTCCATGACCTACGGCTGCAACAACTGATATATCATCTTCTATTTGTAGTTTACCAACGGCAGAAAGTTCGATGGCACTCACCACTGCAAAGGCATTCTGAAGATCCTTTTTGGAAAGAAGAATGTTGATTGAAATTTGAGAAGTAAGGACCGAACTGATGTTAATCCCGGCATTGTGTAATGCCGTTGTAACCTTGGCAAGGATTCCGGGTTTGAGTCCAACGCCTGGACCCTTCAATTTCAGCAAACCAAAATCATCGCTATAGGTTACGCTTTTGACGACACCGCTCTGTACTGATTTCTCACGACTGATTACAGTCAAAGGTTTTGTCACATCCAAATCACCATAAATATTGAATATTCTGATAGCGATGCGGGGATCCGTAAGTGGTTCAACCGTTCTGGGATGCAGAATCTTTGCCCCAAAATACGCCAGCTCGGCTGCTTCATTGTAGGAAAGTCTCTCGATGAGCACCGGATTGCCAACAATTTTCGGATCCGAACTGAGAAATCCGTTTACGTCTTTCCAGATATCAAGGGACGAAGCTCCGACACAACGAGCGATCGCGGCAGCGGAATAATCGCTTCCACCTCTGCCAAAAAGGGTGGTCTTCTGATCCTGTGAGACACCGTAAAATCCGGGTACGACATACACAAGATCCTGATTAAGGGACTCTCTTACACGGTTGGTAGCAAGGAGGAAATCCGCAGTCGCATTTCCAAATTCACCATCGGTTATCAAACCTATTGTTTCAGGAAAAATCGCTTTTGACTCGATTCCCTGTGAATTTAATATCCCGTTTAGGAAGATTGCAGACAACCTTTCGCCATAGGAAAGTACGTGATCTTCAAGAGCTTTAGAGGCATCACCTGTCAGGGCAATCCCATGCAGAAATTTTTTAAGATCATCCAACTGCTCTCTTATTGAATGTATTGTCTCATTTCTAAGTGACTCATCTTCAATAAAATGATTCAAAGGACCAATCTTCAGGTCGAACAGGTATTGTATGGTGTTTTCTGCAACCGATTCATCAAGCCGGGTTTTTTCCAGCGCATCAACCAAAAAATTTGTGACTCCAAACAACGCTGAAACCACTACAATCAATGGTTGATTATAGTTTTTTACTACATTAATTATGTGGTTAATCTCTTCCTCACTCCTAAGATTAGAGCCACCGAATTTCACTACAATTTTCGGCATCGTATTTATTTTGAATTTAGTCTTTTGGGAAAGTCTTTGCAGACATGATTGAAAGCCTTCAAACAGGATTGCGCCCGAGAGAAGGCTATTGCATAAACATAGACATGGATCGCATGGATGACATAAAGCCCTTAACAAAGCAACAAGGCTGTTGCATTATTTCGTTATTCAGAGCATTAATGTAAACAGATCGGGTCATCTTTTGCAAATAAGATTTTTCTGTCTGCAAACATAGAAACTGAAATTAACAATTCCAAATATTTTTGAATCATTCTAAATAATTTATCGATATTTTAATATTAATGCAATGAATTGTTGATTTAGGTGCATTGAATATCGTAATTGTGTAGCTTTGTAATCAAACAAATTATTCCAATTTACGATGCATTATTTTAGTAAACTTTTAAGTATGATGATTTTACTGAACTTATATTCGTGTCAGGATGAAGTCATCAGGCCGGAGGTACAAATCATCCCCCAACCCGCTTCCCTTGTTAACATGGAAGGTACATTTTTCATTAGTTCGCAGACAAAAATTCTGATCAACAGTGAGAGCGCCGAGATGCACAAGGTTACGGCAGTGCTGAGTCAGCGTATGGAAGACTTTTACGGGATCAACAATAAGATTTCGTTTTCAGGAGCCCCTGAGAAAAAATCAATTTTCCTGAAACTCAATACCGGGATGTCTATTTCGAAGGAGGCCTATTATCTGACCGTCTCACCGAAAGGAATCATCCTGGAATCTCCTACTCCCAACGGATTGTTTTATGGCGTTCAGAGTTTCTTTCAACTGCTGCCATCCTTCAAATCGAAAATATCTGAGGTAATAGTTCCTTGCGTTGAAATCAATGACTCTCCACGTTTTGCCTGGAGAGGTCTTCATCTGGATGTTGGACGCCATTTCATGCCGAAGGAATTTATCAAGAAATACCTGGATTACATGGCCATCCATAAATTTAATACATTTCATTGGCACCTGACGGAAGACCAGGGATGGAGAATTGAGATCAAAAAATATCCCCGACTGACGGAAGTTGGATCTGTCCGGAAAGAGACACTGGTTGGTCATTATGGGAGCAAAACATATGACGGTACGCCAGTCGGCGGATTCTACACCCAGGAAGAGGTGAAGGAAATAGTTGCTTATGCTGCTGACAGATTCATCACGGTAGTGCCTGAAATAGAAATGCCTGGTCACTCTTTGGGAGCCTTAACTGCTTATCCAGAACTGGGTTGTACCGGTGGTCCCTACGAAGTTGCCACCACCTGGGGCGTTTTCGATGATGTATATTGTGCCGGCAAAGAAGAAACCTACGCTTTTTTGCAGGATGTGTTAACTGAATTGATACCGCTCTTTCCGGGCGAATATTTCCATATTGGCGGTGACGAATGTCCAAAAGTGCGCTGGCAAAAATGTCCGATTTGCAAGCAGAAGATGAAGGATGAAGGCCTCAAAACCGAACATGAACTTCAGAGTTATTTCGTACAGAGAATGGAGAAATTCCTGAATGAAAATGGCAAGAAACTGATTGGTTGGGATGAAATTCTGGAAGGAGGCCTTGCGCCTAATGCAGCCGTTATGTCATGGAGAGGAGAAAAGGGAGGAATCGCTGCAGCCAAAGAACATCACTATGTTGTTATGACACCCGGAGAATATTGCTATCTTGATCACTATCAGGCAGATCCAAAAAATGAACCGCTTGCTATTGGAGGATTCTTGCCATTGAAGAAAATATACAGCTATGAACCTGTTCCGGCTGGTCTAACCGAAGATGAAGCTAAATATGTACTTGGTGCTCAGGGAAATGTATGGACTGAATACATGAAATCTCCGGAACAGGTTGAATACATGGTCTTCCCTCGTGCGGCAGCTTTGGCAGAAGTAATCTGGTCACCAAAGGGTTCGAAGGATTACGAAAATTTCAAAATCAGGCTCAACAGACTGACAAAACTCTATGATATTCTGGGAATAAATTACTGTAAAGCTGAGTTCAAATAGCGGAACGTCATTCCGGACTCGATCCGGAATCCCCTGATTAAATGGGGGATACTGAATCAAGTTCGGCATGACGTTGGACGCATGACGGGGATGCTGAAACAAGTTCAGCATGACACCGGCCTATTTAACGCTGATTACCAATACTTTTGAAAGACTCCAGAATTCAGCCTGGTTGAGAATAATCAGATTATCTGCGGTCTTTTTACCTTCAATCTTATAAGAACTTGCAGGGTGTGTACTGATAACAGTTGCCTTTTTCTTCATGATAGGAATAGAGCTAACCGTAGTAATATCGACCTGTGTTAATTTGGATTTGTCAATATTTTCGTTTATATCCTTCGCTGTACCCAGAAAACCTTCTTTCTTGATGATTCCCTTTTCCATCAGCTCTTTGTTTGTGCCAATAATGAACCAGGCAGTATTCAATTCAGCAGTCCTCGCTTCAATCACCTGCTGTTTCTCTTTATTTTCGGTGCTAAGGCTGGAAACATTGGTATTCAATGAAGTAACCTGAGTACTAAGATCATTGACCTGGATATTCATTTTTCCAAGTTCTTCTCTAAGTGTAGCAATCTGACCGTCCTTTTCAGCAATCTGTTTATTCAGGTTTTCAATCATTTTCTCAAGTTCGGCAACATGCTTGTTAGATCTCTTCATTTTTGAAGACAGATCGGCAACAAGGAGCCTGTTTTTTTGAAGAAGCGAATAAATGTAATTGATGTCACCTTGAATCTGCTCCTTACGATTACCCTTAACTTCGAAACCACCTTTTACAGAAGTGTTAATTATCTTTTCTTTCTGTTTAATCGAGTCCAAGTTGGCTTGAATAGAATTGAAAGCATCAACAAATTCCACCAAATTTGCATCCTTTGCACTACCTACCATCGCTAAGCTATCATTTTTAGCCTTTAGTCTATCAATTTCCTTTTGATTGCATCCTGTTGTAAAAACCATAACTGCAATTAACAATAGATAAATAAATTTTCTCATGATTTTGTTTTAAATTTTATTAATGTTAAGCGTCATAAATAGAACCTTAATTTTCATTTTCTTAATTTAAATGATGGAATTTATGGATAGTAAAAGTAAGTGAGGCTATTTATGAGAGTGTTACACAATTTCCTGAAAGAGTTACATCATTCACACATATTGTCAAATCATTCTGGTGCAAATTTATGAAATTTTTTTCAAAATTTAATCAGTATATAAACAAATAGGCAAGCATGCTAAACTAAACAAAGATTTCAGTCAACCAATGGCTCTTTAGCCAGCATCTCTTTGATATCATGCAGTATTACAGCAGATTTTCTTACCGAAACCGGGACTTTTACACCGCTTTTCAAATGAACAAAACTCTCAGCAGCCCTCACAAATTTGCGGATATAAAAAATATTGACGAGAAAAGATTTATGGGTTCTGTAAAAGTGATTCTTAGGCAGATATTCCTCCAGCTCTTTGAGCGATTTTGATACTACAAATTCTCTTTTTGCATAGGTATAAATGGTTGAATAGGACTGGTCTGCTGTACAATATTCAATATTTCTCGAGTTCTCCAACATAAAACCGTTTTCAATATCAAAAATCAGATTCTTACCGGGAATCTCAGATGTACCCAACGCATTGATCTTATCTTCCAACTCCAGACGTTGTTGATCCAACCTGATAAGCAAATCCACTTTTTTAATAACATTCTGAAGATCAATGAAATTGACAGGTTTCAATAAATATCCCGCCACCGGTTTATTGATTGCATCTATGGCATAATGATCATAACCTGTTACAAGTACTATTTTTGTATTTTGGGCAACCTGATGTTCAAAAATCTCCATTCCGCTACCGTCAGGCATTTCAATATCAAGGAAGACCAGATCGGGGGAGGTACTTTTAATCAGTTCAATTCCTTCGCTCAGATTAGTTGCTTTACCCACCACCTTCAGCTGAACGGAAGTAAAATTATTAAGCAAATGAGTCAACAGATTCAAAGAAAGCAATTCATCATCAATGACAACAACTGATAGCATAATAATAGCGATTAAACGATTCCAGCGTAATTTAAACCAGTCTAAATACCTTGAATGCTAACAAATATGAGAAATTTTATTGAAAATCAATTCATCAGGAGTACATGATTTTTCTTCTTTCCTTGAGATCATCATTGGTGATATAATCGTCATATTCTGTAATCTTGTCAATTATACCTTTAGGCGTTAGTTCAATAACCCTGTTAGCGACAGTCTGAATAAATTCATGGTCATGGGAAGACATCAGAATGTTCCCTTTGAAAGTGATCAGATTGTTGTTAAATGCCTGAATAGATTCCAGATCCAGGTGGTTAGTAGGATTGTCCAAAATTAGAACATTGGCATTCTTAAGCATCATGCGCGAGATCATGCAGCGCATTTTCTCACCACCTGAAAGGACGTGTGTCTTTTTATATACTTCCTCCCCTGAAAAAAGCATTTTCCCCAGGTAGCCTCTAAGATATATTTCACTGGAATCGTCAGAAAATTGCATCAGCCAATCCACCAGACTCAGATCATTAGTGAAGAAATTGGAATGATCAAGCGGCAGATAGGAATGCGTGATTGTTTGTCCCCAATGAAAGGTACCGGAATCAGGTTGATCGTGACCACTGATAATTTCGAAAAAGGCAGTCATGGCCCTGGGATCTTTGGAAAGAAATACGATCTTATCATCCTTTTCAACATTGAAATCCAGACCTTTAAATAAAATCTCGCCATTGACGCTCTTGGATAATCCCTTGATTTCCAGGATTCTGTTCCCAGTTTCGCGATCAGGTTGGAAAATAATTCCGGGATATTTTCTGGTCGATGGCTGGATTTCATCGACATTTAATTTCTCCAGCATCTTCTTGCGGCTGGTAGTCTGTTTGGACTTTGCCACATTGGCGCTGAAACGGGAAATAAATTCCAGCAGCTCTTTCCTTTTTTCCTCAGCTTTTTTATTTTGAGCCTGCTGTTGACGAAGAGCCAGCTGACTCGACTGATACCAGAAGCTGTAGTTTCCGGCAAACATTTGCACCTTACCAAAGTCAATATCCACCGAATGGGTACACACGGAGTCCAGGAAGTGCCTGTCGTGCGAAACAATTAATACCGTATTTTCATAATTGGCCAGGTAGTTCTCCAGCCACATGACGGTGTCCAAATCAAGATCGTTGGTAGGCTCATCCAGCAGAAGATTATCCGGTTTTCCGAACAGTGCCTGCGCCAGCAATACCCTCACTTTCTCCATACCACTAAGATCTTTCATTAGTCGGTGATGAAATTCCTCTCTAATGCCAAGACCGCTCAACAAGGAAGCTGCATCACTTTCCGCATTCCAGCCATCGATTTCAGCAAATCGTTCTTCCAGTTCTGCGGCCCTGAGTCCATCTGCCTCCGTGAAATCTGTTTTCGAATAAAGGATATTCTTTTCATTGAGAATTTTCCAAAGTTCTTCGAATCCCATCATCACTGCATCAATCACAGATGATTCTTCATATCCGAAGTGATCCTGTTTCAACACAGACAAGCGTTCGCCTGAACCAAGAGAAACATCACCTTTTGTAGAAGCAAGTTCTCCTGCAATAATTTTCAACAGGGTCGATTTTCCGGCACCATTGGCTCCTATAATCCCATAACAGTTTCCTGGTAAGAATTTAAGATTGACATCCTGGAACAATGGCTTCTTGCCAAATTGAATGGAAAGGTTGGAAACAGTGATCATTTTTATAAAAATTACGGACTGCAAAAGTACACAAAAATAACGCAGCGACTCGATAATTTTTATAAGAAAGAATCCACATCTTTACCTACCGGGAATTTCTTCCTGAATCTGTTAAGTTTTTCTAATGAAAGGACGCATGTATAGGCTGCATCTGATTTCGTTCCCATATCAAGCATGATTTTTCCCTTTGGATCGATTATTACACTTTCACCAATATAATTGATTCCATATCCATCCATTCCTGTTCTGTTCACCCCAGCCACATAGAGTTGGTTTTCAATGGCACGGGCCTTTGTCAGGGTTTGCCAGACATGCTGCCTGACATCCGGCCAGTTAGCTGTAAATAAAATCAGATCAGCCTCATTAATGGTATGGCACCAAACAGGAAAACGGAGATCATAGCAGATCATCAGTGCAATTCTCCATCCCAGGTAATTGACAATGACTCTTTTGTTTCCACTGCTGAAATACTTATGCTCCTCTCCTATTGAGAACAGGTGCCTCTTGTCGTAATGATAAATTTCTCCGGAAGGTGTAACGAAGACGAAACGGTTGAAAAAATGATCACCTTCTTTTATGATCAGACTTCCTGCTAAGGCTGCACTTGTTTTTCGGGCCTGTTGAACCATCCATTTCACGCTTGGACCATCCATCGTTTCGGCCAGCTTTCTTGCATGCATAGAAAATCCGGTCGTAAACATCTCAGGAAGCAGGATCAAATCCGTCTGCCCATTTAAAGGCAAAAATAAATCATCTAACTTCAGTCTGTTAGCTTCCGGATTCTCCCAGATTACCTCAAATTGCACCAGTGAAATCCGGATATTTTTAATCCAGGTCATCACCGTAGTTCATTCCTTCCGGATTACGACCGATAATATTATGGTCTTTATACCATTGCCTGATTCTTTTCAGATCTGCCTGAACATCATCTGTCAGCTCAATTTTATCCGTGTAGCCGAAACGTTTGTGCCCCCAATCAAAAAACGCCATGTAAACAGGAATGTTAGCTGTACGGGCGATTACATGAAAACCGCCTTTCCATTTGGCGACAGGCTTTCTGGTTCCCTCGGGAGCAATGGCAAGATGCATCACCTCACGCTTCTCAAATTCGGACAGAATCTGCTTAACGAGGCTCGCTCCTTTCGAACGATCGACCGGAATTCCTCCCATGGCGCGAACGAAGTATCCAATTGGCCAGAAGAAAAACTCTTTTTTTACCATGGTGTTGGATTTTCCTCCAACCGCCCGGTAATACATGAAGGAGACGATAAAGTCCCAGTTGGAGGTATGGGGAATGCCCAATACAATGACTTTTGGTTCGGGAATAGGCCCTCCTATTAACTCCCATCCAAATATTCGTAATATAAATTTGCAGATAAATTGTACCATTTTGTTCTTGAATTTTAATCAAAGTTAATCAAAAATAATTTTCCGGTTCTTTCTTGTTATTTTTACATCGAAATCAATCGATCAAATGGATATCTATCCCGAAAACTTCGAGAATAAGAGTGGCTTTGACAAGATCAGGGAACTTCTGAACAGCAGATGTTTGAGTGAACTAGGTAAGGAAAATGTTGCTGCCTGCCAGTTCTCCACAGATTTCAAGCTGATCGAAAGACAGCTTGATGAGACTGTTGAATTTCAGAAAATCATCAGGGATGAGCTGAATTTTCCGACCGGCTATTTTATTGATATGAGGCCGGTACTACGCAAATCGAAGATCCAGGGAGCCTTTCTTGAGGTATTCGAGGTATTTGATCTGAAAAGGTCTCTCGAAACACTTAGATCAATAGTGAGTTTTTTTAAAGATAAGGAACGCGAACTCTTTCCACGGTTGTTTCAGGTCATTCAGAATATCCAGATATTTCCGTTTTTATATGACAAAATTGACCAGATTCTTACCAAAAACGGGACAATCAAAGACAATGCTTCTCCCGAACTGGTCAAAATAAGAAGAGAAATTCTCTCCTTGCAGTCGGGCGTTTCCAAGATTATGGCAAAAATTCTTAAGCACGCTCAGGCAGAAGGGCTGGTTGAGAAGGACGTCACCGTTTCAATCAGGGACGGAAGAGCAGTTATTCCGGTGCTATCGAGCAATAAAAGAAAGATGCGGGGTATAATACATGATGAATCTGCTACCGGAAGAACCTCCTATATTGAGCCTGAAGAAATTGTTGAGACCAATAACAGGATCAGGGAATGTGAGTCGGCCGAAAGAAGAGAGATTGTCAGAATCCTCACCAAATTCACCGATGAATTACGGCCTTATGCGGAAGACCTTGAAAATTCATACGAAATACTTGGAATTCTGGATTTTATCCGCGCCAAAGCATTATGGTCTAACGAAAGCAGGTCGGTTAAGCCATTGTTTGTAGAAAGGCCGGAACTCAACTGGTTGGAAGCCAGGCACCCTTTGCTCGAGAAAAATCTTAACAGGGAAAAAAGAAAAATTGTACCCCTGAATATCAAGCTGACCAGGGATGACAGGATCCTGCTGATTTCGGGGCCCAATGCTGGAGGGAAATCTGTTTGTCTGAAAACTGTCGGATTGCTTCAATATGCCCTCCAGTGTGGCATTCCTGTTCCCATGCATCTGGATAGCGTGGTTGGAATTTTTGAGAAAATATTTATCGATATCGGCGATAATCAGTCGCTCGACAATGATCTGAGTACCTATAGCTCCCATTTGAGCGACATGAAATTCTTTGTCAGAAACTGCAATCAACAATCGCTGGTATTAATTGATGAATTTGGAACAGGAACAGAACCTATGCTTGGCGGAGCCATTGCTGAATCTATTCTCAACCGGATCAATCAACTTGGAAGCTATGGTGTGATAACCACTCATTACACTAATCTTAAGCACTTTGCCTCATCCGTTTCAGGAATTGTCAATGGGGCTATGATGTACGATTCGAACAAAATGGAGCCTCTTTTTCAGCTTCAGATTGGAAAACCAGGAAGTTCTTTTGCATTTGAGATTGCTCGAAAGATTGGTCTGCCCGAAGATATCCTGCAAGAGGCAACCGATAAAATAGGCAAAGACCACATTGATTTTGACAAACACCTTCGGGATATCGTAAGGGATAAGCGATACTGGGAAACCAAACGTCAAAATATCAGACAATCGGAGAAAAAGCTGGAAGAGGTGACTTCCAGCTATGAAGAGCAGCTTTCTGAAGTAAAAAAGCTTAGAAAAGAGATTCTTGACAAGGCTAAGAAGGAGGCGTCCGAAATTCTGGCTTCATCCAACAAGATCGTTGAACAAACAGTGCGGGAAATTAAAGAGGCATCGGCCGACAAGGAAAAAACCAGGGAAGCCAGAAAGAAACTGGAAGATTTTAAGGGAGAGGTAGCCAAAACACTGGAGGCAGAGGATGAGCAAATCGTTCGCAAGATGGAAAAAATCCGACAGCGACAAATCAATAATAAGAATAAACCCCTGACTGAAGATGCAATTAAAATTGTTTTGGATGCTCCTCCTGTTAGCAAAGAAATTGAGCCGGGAAACTGGATCAGAATAAAGGGTCAGGAGAATCCGGGGATTGTGATGGAGGTCCACGAGAACAACCTGGTCGTCGCTTTTGGTCAGTTGAGATCAGTTATTAAAAGGGACCGCGTAGAAATCGTCTCTCATACAGAAGTCAAGAAGACTCGTGAAAACTATGCTACTGCCCGCATTAACAGCGAGATCAATGATAGAAAACTGAATTTCAAACCCCGGATAGATGTGCGGGGAATGCGTGCGGAGGAGGGTCTGCAGAAAATTCAGGAATTCATTGATGAGGCAATAATGGTTGAAGCCAATGAATTACATATTCTACACGGGAAAGGAAACGGGATCCTGCGCGAATTAATCCGAGCCTATTTGAAATCTGAGCCTTTAGTCAAAAAATTCCGTGATGAACATGTGCAGTTTGGAGGATCCGGAATTACCATTGTGGAAATATAAAGAGACTGGGGCTGCTACATCATTGTCACTTCCATTTTACCAGGTCATTGCTGCGAATTCCGTTGGCCGGAAAAGGATTTTTTTCATCAAAAGGGTACAAAGCCTTTTGATCTTCAATGACGATCATATCCTCCTTTACCGTACCGTCCGGGTTCATTGCTTTAGAAAGGTCCAGTCCCAGGTATTTAGCCAGAAATGGATAAACGGCGGCTCTTTTATTGATGTCATATCCATGTTTATCGTTTGGCAGATGGACATTCTGTACCAAATCTGCCTTTCCGTAAAACTGATAAATATATTTCAGATAGGGAAGTTCAACTTCGGGATTATTCTTAGTCCAGTCGTCTCCATCCGAAACCAGAAGCATAGGCCGGGGTGCGGCACAAGCTGCAATCTCAACATTATTTGTCTGATAATCAATGTCCTTATGTATAGGCATTCCACTTTCACATACACATCCGCCAAAGAAAAATGCCGAAACCATGACTACCGGAACGGAAACTTTGACCCTTTGGTCGATGGCAGTAAGCACAAAAGTCTGGGTTCCTCCGCCTGAGGCTCCGGTACAGGCAATCTTATCCGGATCGGCGCCCATTTCCAGAATAAAATCCAGGCAACGGATGCTGTTCCATGTCTGCAATTTCAAAGCTTCCGGGTGATTATGTTTCCAGCCAAGTTCACCCATTTGTCCGTAGCCAACCATGTCGTAACCAAAAACCATGGCTCCCATGCGGGCCAATGCAGCAAAGCGCTTTTGTGCATCCGGTCTGTATCTGCCAACGTCACCCGGTTTTGACCAGTGACCGTGGGGACTAATAATTCCGGGTAATTTTCCTTTTGCATTGGTTGGAGTATAAAGACTTCCCGTTACAAAAACTCCAGGCAGGCTTTCAAATGCGACATTTTGCACCTGATAACCATCGTAAACACGTTTGGCTCCGATTCTCGCATTTAACGGACATTTTTTGGGGTATATTTCGAGACCTAATCCTTTTAGAATATGTTTTTTTATCAACTGTGCCCTTTTGTCCCACTCCTGTTTATTGGAATATAGTTTCTTTTGACTTACCAGGAAAGCTTTACCCTGATCCTCTGTCCAATAAGCCCCGACGCAGAGCATATTTGAGGTCGAAGTTTCTTTCTCTTTTAACCCTTGTGAATGTGCCGCAAGGGCAAAAAACAATACCATCGATGTAAGATAAAACTTAAGATTTTGAGGCATGGTGAATCTGTTTTATTTGTATGCCTCTAAAATAGCAAAAATATCAAAATCAAAAAACGCACATTTAGCCATGGCAGAATCCTGGTAAGGAATTAGGCAACAAATATCACTAATGAGTGCGATCATAAGACAGACAAGATCATCCAGGTTAAAAAACGGACGTTTGAATTTTTTGAAATATATGTTGCAGACTTAGCGAGAGGAGTCTATCTTTATTCCGGTAAATTCAAAAACCATTAAACGAACCGAAATATATTTAACAAATGATGTATTGGGAGAGGACATCGCAATTACCGAAGATTTCATCTTGTCAGGAGATACTGTTGGTCTATGGGACTTTCAATCCGGAGGATCTGGAATCAATGTCACGGATACTGACTCCGGAAGAATTGAATTTTGCTGGCAAACTTAAGCATCAGGACCAGAGAAATACCTGGATTTCGTGCCATGTGACGCTCAGATCAATGCTGGGAGAATTTCTGGAAATGGATCCCCAAAATATTATATTCCAAAAAAACAGATTTGGAAGATCTTATCTACAGGATTCAAATCTGTTTTTCAATATCAGTCATACAAACAGTTCTTTCCTAATGGGTTACAATAAAGGAGGAAAAATAGGCGTTGATCTTGAGAATTTGTCCGGAGATGAGGATATACCTTCCCTGATTGATTACGCGTTTTCTGGTGCAGAAACTGAATATTGCCGGAATGCTGTTGAACTATCCGTACGATTCCTTGAATTATGGACCTTGAAAGAGGCATTTCTGAAATACAGCGGCATTGGCCTGACTGATTTTCTGAAACCTATTAATGTATATGGGTCAGAACTCAACGAACTTATATACAATAAACTGAATTACAGCACATTTATTTGTCCGGGCAATGAAACAGGCAGTGTTGTTTATTCTAATAATCCATCCTTATCCTGTATTTGGTTATGTTAAATTGTCGAATTTACATTTACTCGGGAAGCAGTAACCCATAAAAAGGAATAATTGTTAAATTCACTAAACAAACTTATCGTCGGTTTAACTATTTTTATGCAGTATATTAATTTTCTTATTTGATATTTTATCAAAATATTATAATCTAATTTCTAACCCTTTAAAGAATGAAACTCGTAATCGTAGGCAGTGGCTATGTTGGTCTGGTAACAGGCACCTGTTTTGCAGAAGTTGGCATCGAGGTAACATGTGTCGATATCGACAGTAAAAAAATTGATAATCTAAATCAGGGTATCATTCCAATTTATGAACCCGGTCTGGAAGATATGGTTCTTCGAAACATGAAGAAAAACAGGCTGAGCTTTACTACCTCCATTGCAGAGGCGCTGAAAGATTGCGAGGTGCTTTTTATTGCTGTCGGCACGCCACCGGATAAAGACGGAAGTGCAGACCTTCAATATGTTTTAAGTGTCGCAAGGGATTGTGGTAAAAACATGAAGGATTATCTTCTGATTGTCACCAAGAGCACAGTACCTGTAGGAACGGCTAAAAAAGTTAAAAATGCCGTTCAGGAGGAGCTCAACTGGAGAAGTGCTGTCCTACCATTCGATGTTGCATCTAACCCTGAATTTCTAAAAGAGGGAGCTGCCATTGATGATTTTCTAAAACCCGACCGAATTGTGGTTGGTGTGGATTCACCCAGAGCCGAGGAGTTGATAAAGAGTCTATACAAGCCATTTACCCTGAACGGCCATCCCATCATTTTCACGGATATTACTTCGGCCGAGATGACCAAATATGCTGCCAATGCCATGCTTGCCACGAAAATCAGCTTCATGAATGACATTGCTAATTTGTGCGAAATTGTCGGAGCAGACATCAATATGGTTCGAAAAGGGATTGGATCTGATTCCAGAATCGGTAATAAATTCATCTATCCTGGTATAGGATACGGTGGATCATGCTTCCCGAAAGATGTGAAAGCTTTGATTCATACGGGTGAGGATTTCAATTACGAACTCCGGGTTTTAAAAGCAGTTGAAGCTGTTAACCAGGACCAAAAATCTGTTCTTTTCCAGAAAGTATACAACTATTTCAAGGGAGATCTGAAAGACAAAAACATTGCGGTGTGGGGGTTGTCATTTAAACCACAAACAGATGATATGCGAGAAGCGCCTTCCGTGGTAATTATTAATAAACTGCTTGCTGCTGGTGCAAATGTTAAGGCATATGATCCGATTGCCATGAAGGAGGCAACACACCAATTGGGAGATTCCATCACTTATGCAGAAGATCAATACGATGCCCTGATTGATGCTGACTGTTTGCTGCTCATCACGGAGTGGTCGGAATTCAAATTTCCTAACTTCAAGATTGTTAAGAAATTATTGAGTCGTCCAGTTATTTTTGATGGAAGAAACATCTATGAACTGTCTGAAATGAAACGCCAGGGCTTTGAATATTTCTGCATTGGAATTGATACTACTGTTGTGTAAAGTTTTGAGCGTCCAGCGTCATGCGTCCAGTGCCATTAGGCACTTAATTTTGTAAGATCGAAGATATGATCAGGAAAAAAATTTTAGTCACAGGAGGAGCCGGATTTGTCGGTTCTCATTTGTGTGAGCGATTGCTCAACGAGGAAAATGATGTGGTGTGCCTCGACAATTATTTCACAGGTCAAAAGCAAAATATCGTTCATCTGCTTCAGAACCCGTATTTTGAGTTGGTCAGGCATGATGTCACCAACCCGTTTTACATAGAAGCGGATGAAATCTATAACCTGGCTTGTCCGGCCTCACCCATTCATTATCAGTACAATGCTATCAAGACAATAAAGACCTCTGTCATGGGAGCGATTAATATGCTCGGACTTGCCAAGCGTATTAAAGCCAAAATACTGCAGGCCTCGACGAGCGAAGTGTATGGCGATCCGCAAGTTCACCCTCAAACGGAAAGTTACTGGGGACATGTGAATCCTATCGGGGAACGTTCGTGCTATGATGAAGGTAAACGAGCGGCTGAAACTTTGTTTGTTAATTATCACAAGCAGAACAATGTCAGGATCAAGATCATCAGAATCTTCAATACCTATGGTCCGAGGATGCACCCGAATGATGGAAGGGTGGTTTCTAATTTTATCGTTCAGGCCCTGCAAGGAAAAGATATTACCATTTATGGCGACGGACAGCAGACAAGAAGCTTTCAGTATGTCGACGATCTTGTTGAAGGGATGATCAGGATGATGGCCTCCCGGGAAAGCTTTACCGGACCGGTTAACATTGGAAACCCTAACGAATTCACTATTATGCAGTTAGCAGAACTTGTCATCCAACTTACCAACTCGAAATCCAAAATTATTCGTTTGCCGTTACCCGCTGACGATCCGATGCAAAGACAACCCAATATTGATCTTGCCAGAAAAGAACTTGATTGGGCACCAAAAATTCAATTAAAAGAAGGTCTTTTAAAAACAATTGATTATTTTGCATCAACCTTATAGTGAACCGTATGGCAACAATTGACTGGGAACAATTCAACGAAAATTTTCAATATTACGATCAGGAAATAATTCGGGAAATTATTGGGGATTTTTTTGCAGAGACTGACGAAAGATTGACTAATCTCAAAAAAATATCGACGAAAAAGACTACATCAATCTGTCATTCAACGCGCATAGTCTAAAAAGTTCAGCATAGAGTAAATTGAAAATAGAGGTAAAATATGGTGGATGGCTGCTTCTGGCGGTAGTAACAATACTGCTGTTCTGGTGGTTATTCAGGGATCCTACCAACAAGTTTACGGAAAGTTTACCAGGACTTGACAATCGGGGTACCGATTCGTTATTGCTCAATGAGAAGGTGAATATTGGCGAAAAATTTCAACTTTTCGGTAGTTCTTCCTCCAGTTCAAAATCATCCTGGACCAATTTCAGAGGGGCAAATTACGATAATATTTGTGCTGGCTCTGTCCCATTAAAGAACAGCTGGACGGGCAATCAGCCGGAGATTCGCTGGTCTGTCGAATTGGGTGAAGGACATGCCGGACCTTCGATCTTCGATGGAAAAGTCTATCTGATGGATTACGACGAAAAAAAGAGAGAAGATGCACTCAGGTGTTTCGCCTTAAATGACGGGAAAGAGCTTTGGCGCCGTTCCTATGGTGTGACGTTGAAAAGAAATCACGGAATGTCGCGGACGGTTCCGGCAGTCACCAATGAATATGTGGTAACCGTTGGTCCAAGATGTCATGTCATGTGCGTGAAGCGTGAATCCGGAGATTTACTCTGGGGACTCGATATGGTCAAACAATACAAGACCGAAGTTCCGCTTTGGTTCACAGGGCAATGCCCGATGATCGACCGTAACAGGGTCATTCTTGCTCCGGGCGGAAGTATTATCATGACTGCCATTGATTGCGCAACCGGTAAAGTAGTGTGGGAGACACCCAATACCGGTAACCTCAAGATGTCACATTCTTCTATTATGCCCTGGACGCTGAACGGCAAAAAAATGTATGTTTACAGTGCAGTTGGAGGAGTTATAGGAATCTCGGCAGAGGGTCCTGATGAGGGAAAAATCCTCTGGCAATCGACGGCATGGAATCATGCTGTCGTCGCTCCTGCACCGGTATGCTTTCCCGACGGAAAAGTATTTTTAGCTGCTGGTTATGGAGCCGGGAGTATGATGATGCAGGTAGTTCCTTCACCGGAAGGTTATACCGTCAAAGTGCTGAAAGAATTTGGTCCAAAAAACGGCATGGCCAGCGAGCAACAGACACCTGTTATTTGGAACGGACTGATGTACGGCATTCAGCCCAAAGATGCGGGGCCTTTGCGCAATCAGCTGATCTGTGTGAGTCCTGAAGATGTGACCAAAGTAATCTGGTCGTCAGGGAAAGAAGGTCGGTTTGGTTTAGGACCGTATCTGATTGCAGACAAGAAAATGTTTGTTTTGAGTGATGATGGAACATTGACCATGCTCCGACCGGATGCCAATAAATATATTCAACTGGCCCAAAAGAAACTTTTCGACGGCAGCGATGCATGGGCACCCATGGCAATAGCCGATGGATTTTTGTTACTGCGTGATTCAAAGGCCATGTATTGTGTTAACTTAAACTAAATAAAAAATGAGCAGAAAGCAGGTAAATATTATCTTGATTATTTTAGCACTTGCCATCATTTTTGTCATTGGCAAGGATTTTATCGGAAATAAGGCCGGGAAAAACATTCCTAATCCTTTTAACTACGATATGGATCAGTTCAGAAAAGTTGATTCCACCGCCATATTGTATAAGGAAACTATCACCTTTCCGGTTCTGGCTTTTACCCCCAGGGGGATTGCCGTATCCGGGAAAGTCATCTATGTTGTGACTGAAAAAGATCTGCTGAAATTCGATTATACGGGAAAACAGTTACTCGACACCGTACTGCCTGACACGGCCAATTGCATCACCACAAGTAAAGATGGAAATATCTGGATTGGATTTTTACATTCGGCGGGCGAATTTGACGGTAATGGTAAACTGCTGACACAATGGCCAAGTTTCGGAGACCGTTCGCTCATCACTTCCCTAGCGGTAAACGGAAGTAATGTATTTGTGGCAGATGCCGGAAACAGAATTGTATACCATTGCAATACCAAAGGAGAAATTCTATCAAGAATCGGTGAGAAGAGTGTTGAAAAAGGTGTTCCGGGTTATGTTATTCCCAGTCCCTACTTTGATGTGGCTCTGGATGATAATGGTTTCTTGTGGGCAGCTAACACAGGTCAACACAGCCTCGAAAACTACAACAAGGACGGATCTCTGCGTACTTCATGGGGAAAGGCTTCCACTAAAATTGATGGTTTCTACGGATGCTGTAATCCGGCACAATTTACCATTTTACCTGATAATTCATTTATAACCAGCGAGAAAGGCATTCCAAGGATAAAACTTTATGATCAACACGGAGTCCTGCAGGGAATCGTGGCCTCTCCCAAAATGTTTGAAAACGGGTGGTATGCGCCGGACGTTACAGTAGATGATGAAGAACGAGTTGTGGCACTCGATTTTGACAGATTACAGGTAAGAATTTTCGAAAGGAATAAAGATGGAAACAAATAGAAGAGCATTCTTCAGAAAAGTCGGACAATTGACCTGCCTCTCTGTTCTTATTGGCGGAACAGGAATATTGCTCACCAATAATCAAGTGCGATTGAATGGTTGCGGTGACAATCAATTTTGCGAAAGCTGCCGGAAAATAGATCATTGTAAACTGGACCCAGCCGTCCGGCAACGGAACAATAACGAAATCAAACAAAGTTCAAATCATCCAAAATAATGAAGGATCCTACTGAACCTATCCCTATCCCCAGGCGTCGCTTTTTAAGAAACGGGATGCAGCTCACACTTGCCGGAACACTGGTTGGGATTGCCGGTTTTTCGGTACTGAAATCGAAAGCGAACGGAATGGTCTGGCAGATTGATCCTTTCAAATGCGTCCAGTGCGGCCGTTGCGCCACGGAATGCGTGATGATGCCATCGGCTGTAAAATGCGTTCATGCCTATAACCTTTGCGGATATTGCGATCTTTGCGGTGGTTATCTGAAACCTGATCCAAATGCCAGAAGTACTGCCGCCGAAAACCAGCTCTGCCCTACCGCCGCTATCCAACGTAAGTATATCGAGGATCCCTTCTATGAATATGTGATCGATGAAAAATTATGCATCGGCTGTGCCAAATGTGTCGCCGGCTGCACTTCTTTTGGTAATGGATCCCTGCATTTGCAGGTCAGGCACGATCGTTGTAAAAATTGTAATCAGTGCGCAATCGCCAGACTTTGTCCGGCAGAGGCCTTCACCCGCGTCCCGGTTGACAAGCCCTATCTGATTAAAGGAGGTTGGAAAAAAGAAATTAAAAAAGGATGAAAAACAGGTTGCTGAAATATTTGTTATTTTTTGCACTGCTGATTTTCAGTGCATCCTCTCTTTTGGCTATTGAAGCACAACAACGGTTTCCAAAACCTGAATTTGCCACAGGATATACCCAGCCAAATACCACTACCCCATTAGCAAGATTTCAACTGCTCGAATATTTGGATGTTATCATTTTATTGGCGGTTCTCCTGGTCTCCACCTGGTTTATTTTATACAAACGTTCCAGGCAAGGCGTCTTCTGGATTTCCGTATTTTCCCTCCTTTATTTCGGCCTCTACCGGGAAGGCTGTATCTGCGCCATTGGTTCTATCCAGAATGTGATCCTGGCATTTGTCGATCCGACCTATGCCATCCCCGCAACAGCCCTGATATTCTTTCTGTTACCCTTGATTTTTGCCTTGTTCTTTGGGAGGATATTTTGTGCCGGAGCCTGTCCCTTGGGCGCCATACAGGATTTCGTGATCTTTCAGCCGATCGAACTTCCCAAATGGATACAGCAAATTCTTGGATTGATTCCTTTCTTGTACCTGGGACTGGCAGCACTTTTTGTCGCTACAAAATCCGATTTTCTTATCTGCCGTTACGACCCGTTTGTTGGGTTTTTCAGGTTTGATGCTCCTTTCCATATGGTTGTTCTGGGGGTTCTGTTTCTGCTCGTCGGAATATTTGTCGCCAGACCCTATTGCAGATTCTTCTGCCCTTACGGCGTGCTGCTCGGTTGGATGTCCAGATTCTCCTCCAGGCACATGACCATTACTCCTGCGGCCTGCATTCAGTGCAAACTTTGCGCTAACTCCTGCCCTTTTGGAGCCATCGATGAACCCGTTGCCGAAACAGGCAAGAGAAGAAGCAACGTCAACCGTTTCATCATCTATTTTCTCGTGTTTCCCCTTTGGGTTGGGATCGGCGGCTTTGCCGGTTCAAAGATGCAGGTGCCGCTTTCGCTGATCAACCGCACGGTTTACCTGGCAGATTTAATCATCAAGCATCCGGAAGTGAAAAATGATCCCCTCAATATTGATGTAAGAACTTTTATGAGCCTTGGTAAATCTACCGAGAAATTGATGGCCGAAGCAGTGGCTATCAGAAAGCAATTCTACATCGGCGGATGGTTATTGGGTGGTTTCATGGGTCTGGTTATTGGAAGCAGGCTCATGCGTTTGTCTGTTTTCAGGAGAAGGGACGACTGGGAACCCAATAAAACCAATTGCCTGAGCTGTGCCAGGTGTATGAGTTATTGTCCTGTTAAAGAATAAGTTGAAAAAATGAATAAGATAATCATGACAGATAGCGATAAAATCAGGCTGGCCCGTTTTGCAAGTTGGGTGACTGCTATGTTTTCCCTTGTGATGACGTTTTTACTTGTTGCCAACTTTGTTCAGACGAAGATAAACGATCCGGTCAATAACAAAACAATTCCTGCGCTTGTAAAACGACTGAGTCAAAATCCTGCAGACGAAAGTTTAAAAACCGAAATCAGGGCTTTTGACCTGATGGCCAGGAAGGCCTACTTTACGAGTCACTGGCAACTACGGACAGGTAGCTACCTGCTGATTTTAAGCGTGTTGCTGACTGTGCTTTCCGTGAGATATATACAATCCACCGTCTCAAAATTAAGCGAGATGGACCGAATCAGGGAAACCGGCGGACTCGATGACTTGCTTGCAAGAAAATGGGTTCTTTTTTCGGGTTCGGGGCTGTTACTTCTGGCACTCGCCGCCGGATATCTTTCTAATAATGTGCTGAAAGACTATCAAGTCAATGAAAATCCCATTGCTAGTCAGGATAGCTCTGCTATTGCGACAGATGGAACCACGGCTAACGGAGCAGCTGCTGCAGGAATTCCATCTGCCAGTACTCCAGAATCTAGTACAAAAGAAATAAGTAACGTCGCGAATTCCGGAGCTGTTCCAGGTGCAGGCCTTGAAAAAGAATCCAAAGATTCTCAAACGGCAACCGTTCAGGCGACTAATAATCTGAAGGGTGCTACTCAGGCAGGCACTAATCAGCCGGATGCAGCAAAAGCAGATATTTCAAAAGCAACTTCCGCTCCGACTTTCCCAACGTTAGCAGAATTAAGAGCCAACTACCCCAACTTCAGGGGTTCAGAAGGAATCGGTGTGACTTACCAAAAGAATACTCCTGTAGAATGGAATGGTGGCAGTGGTAAAAATATCCTCTGGAAAGTAAGGGTTCCAAAACCCGGATTCAGTACCCCAATCATCTGGGGAAACCAACTATTTGTTACCGGAGCAGATGCGCAAGCCCGGATGGTCTATTGTTACGACAAAAATACGGGCAAACTGCTTTGGGAAGGAGCAGCAGATAAGATTGCCGGATCACCAGCCAGTATGCCAAAAGTCACTACCGATACCGGACTGGCAGCTCCGACTATGGCAACAGACGGCAGGGCGGTATTTGCCATCTTTGCCACAGGTGATGTCATCGCTTTCGATCTGGAAGGCAAACGGCTCTGGGGACGTAATCTTGGCGTTCCGGATAATCATTACGGACATTCGTCTTCACTTATTGTTTACAAAGATAAATTGCTCGTTCAGTACGATACGAACAGGTCTGGTAAATTATTGTCCCTTAACACAATAACTGGCGAAACCATCTGGGAAACCGCCAGGAAATCAAAAATTGCCTGGTCTTCGCCCGCATTGGTCAATACTGGTAAAAGGATGGAGGTCATTCTCTCCAGCAACCCCAATGTAAGCAGTTACAATCCGGAAACCGGAAAAGAATTATGGTCCATCGATTGCCTGTCGGGGGAAGTTGGTCCTTCAGTCGGTTACTCCGACGGGATGGTTTTTGCCGCCAACGAATATGCCAAATTGGTCGGAATAAAACTGGGTGTTACACCTGCAGTTGCCTGGGAAGCCGACGAATTTCTACCGGAGGCATCGAGTCCACTGGCTTTCAAAGACTTGCTATATATTGCTACATCCTATGGCGTATTTGCCTGCTACGAAGCCAAGACCGGCAAAAAATTGTGGAGCCAGGAATATGGCGATCCTTTTTATGCCTCTCCGGTTTATGCTGATGGCAAAGTCTACATCACCGATATGTCAGGGAAAACTCACATCGTAAAGGCGACCAAAGAATATGAGCTGATCGGCACCCCCGAAGTAGGTGAAAAATCTGTCTGCTCACCCGTTTTCGTTGGAGGAAAAGCTTATATCCGCGGAATGAATCAATTGTTTTGTATAGGAACGAAATAGCCATCGCAACTTCTCCAGTCCGTTCCGAGAAAATAAAATATAAATAAATGTCAGTAGATTGATATATTTTATGTATATTATTATCTTTGCATTCACATAAATAAGATTATGGAAAAACTGGTACAAAAATTTTACGAAAAATACGCTTCAGTTCAGACAGAAATTGTGCGTGATTTTATCGATGAAATTGATTGGTCAAACAGGGTCATAGGAAATGCCAGGACTTTCGTTCAGGGAATATTTGCACTTCCAAACCAATCTCAAATTTCCAATTCTCAGCCTTGAGGAGATCCTGAGCAATTATATTCAATTATCTGTAGGACTCATTCAAAGAATAAAACCTCTTGTTTTTTTCGAAGCTTATCTGAAATATGGTTACTACCCTTTTTTCAAAGAAAGCTTGTCATCCTTTCACCAAAAACTCAACGAAATAATATTGACAGTGTTGGAAGTTGATATTCCGCAGTTTGCATCAATTCAAACTTCAAATATCATCTATCTGAAAAAATTATTGAGAATCATCAGCAGATCAGTCCCTTTCAAGCCCAATATGAACGGTCTGAGTTCCCGGACAGGAATAAGTTTAAACACAATGAAAACATATATTGGTCTGCTCAACGATGCCCAGTTGGTTCAGTTACTTTATGTGACTGAAAAAGGAATTAACAGCCTTAATAAGCCTGAAAAAATTTATCTCAACAATTCGAATCTGATGTACAGTCAGGGTGAAGAGAATGTAAATATTGGAAATATAAGGGAGACATTCTTCTTTAATCAGCTGAATGTGAAGTACAAAGTAAATGCATCAAAGGATGCTGATTTTCTTGTAGCGGATAAATACACTTTCGAAACAGGAGGGAAAAACAAACAGACCAAACAAATAAAAGATGTTCCGAATTCCTATGTGGTAAAAGATAACATTGAAATAGGATCTGACAATACTATTCCTCTTTGGATGTTTGGTTTTTTGTACTAAAATTGGCAATGATCAAATTTATAATACAATTGCTGCAAAAAAAATAGTTGATAAATATTTTAAACCTTAATACCATGGGATTTATTAGAGAACCAGAAGGAGTTGATTTTGTGATTCAAAGTAAACCCCTGACTGAGAAACAGAAGAAAGAACTTAGTGAATTTATTGCTAAAAGAAAACTTGAGATTAAAAAGATATCGGGAAAAGTCACATGGCGCTAATCGAGTAGACTGCCCCGCCAGATAAACTGAAAGGGAGAGTACCCAGAAAATATATGATGAAATAACATAAGTGGACGAAAAAATACAGATATATCAGGCAGTAGATCAGATCATTGATAAAAATGGACGTTTGCCGGGAGCGGTCATTCCGATCTTGCAGGCGATTCAGCAACATTTCAACTATCTGCCTGAAGATGCATTGAAATATGTTTGCAGGAAGACAGCGATCACCCCCGGACAAATTGTTGGGGTCGCCTCCTTCTATTCCCAGTTTAGGATGCAGCCTGTTGGTGAGCATATCATCAAGGTTTGTGTCGGAACGGCCTGCCATGTAAAAGGTGCGGAGCATGTCTACGATACGATCCGCCGACATTTCAAATTAGCCGAAAATGAGAATACGGATGCCTCCCGGAAATATACCATTGAGAAAGTGTCCTGTCTGGGTTGCTGCACCCTGGCTCCTGTGGTTCAGATTGATGAAATAACTTACGGTCATGTTGTTTCCGATACGGTCGAAAATATGATCAGTGATTTTGAACGCCACTCGGGGATGCCGAAGACCGGTTCCGGGCTCTTTCGAAACACTTCTGGTTCCGAAATACAAGGCGAAATCAGAATCGGACTGGGCTCCTGTTGCGTAGCTTCCGGCAGTGAGGAGGTAAAGAAGGCGGTTGAAGAGACTGTTGCGGATACGGGAATCCTGGTAAGTCTGAAAAATGTCGGATGTGTCGGAATGTGCCATCAGGTACCGCTTGTTGAAGTAATTCCTCACAATGGAAATCCGATATTGTACACCAAGGTTAAGCCTGAAGAAATAAGGGGAATAATTGCCAGCCATTTCAAGGCGCCTGGTCCGCTGAACAGGTTAAAAAACGAACTCTATCATATTTTCGAGAAGATTCAGACCGACGAAGTCTGGAAGGGTGTAAAACGATATTCCATTGATGCCCGGGAAAAGCAGGTTACGGATTTTCTGGACCGGCAGATTCCTATTGC
>DATCHD010000023.1:0-66147 GCA_036508555.1 Prolixibacteraceae bacterium | reverse complement strand
GGGTTATCCAGGAAGAGGTAGGCATGATTCAGCGGATTCGGGATACGATCCGGAAGATCAAATCACCACCCGGTCCGCAACGAATGAAGAACGACCGGATTAAGGATCTTATCAGCAAATCCATCGAATCACACGAAATAGTTGATCTGGCTGCGATGTACGATTTAGACCGGATCGATATTTCGATCATCGACGACCGTTTTCAGGCCATCGTTCAGGAAAAAGGGAGCGAAAACATTAAAATTGAACTGCTCCGACGGATTATCAATGATGAGTTGAAAGTAAGAATGTCCAAAAACATCCGTCGAATGACGAGTTTGAAAGATGAGCTGGAAAAGGTGCTGAGCCGGTACCACCAAAACAGCCTGGATTCTATTGCGGCGATCAAGCATCTGCTTGACATGGCCGCCGAATTCAAAAATGATGACATCCGGACCAAACAACTGGGTTTGACCGAAGATGAACTTGCCTTTTATGATCTTTTGTCGGCCAACGAAAAGCTACTGAATGAAGCGGGTCCGATACAGGATCTGGTGCACAAAGTAGTGGCTTCGGTCAAGAAAAACCTTCAGCTCGACTGGGCAAAAAAGGAAGATGCCCGGGCAGCCATACGGCTTGCTGTTAAAAGAGAACTGAAAGGGAAAGTCCCATTCTCCGAACTGGATCGTCTGTTAAAAGAGGTAATCGAACAAGCCGAAGGCCAATACAGCGACTGGCCGATGGTTGGGTAACTACTTCGATAAAATTCGGGGTCAGCATCGTCCGGATTATCCAAGATGGTGGAATAGATAAACTAATTGCCATTATTGAAAATAAAAAATAAGACTATGGCTAAAAAACAAATGGCTGTAAATGAAGGATTCAACGAAATATTGCTTTACACCACACCCAATGGCAAAGTAAAAGTTGAAATATATTTGCAAAACGAAACGATATGGCTTTCTCAGCAAAAAATTGCCGATTTGTTTGGAGTGCAGCGACCGGCTGTTTCTAAACACTTGAAAAATATTTTTGAAACGGGAGAATTGAAGGAAGAAGTGGTTAGTTCCATTTTGGAACATACCACTCAACACGGTGCTATCAAAGGAAAAACACAAGAAACAATTATTAAGTTTTACAACCTTGATGCAATCATTTCTGTTGGCTACCGTGTAAACACTTTTTTCTACTCAAAAAGCTTCCCGACGGTTTTCATGGGTAAAAACATTTTGCAACTATCGGGAAGTAGGATAAAGCCATATTTGGTGTAAAATCTTTCGGCTTCTTCATCTAACGGATCAACCACCACTGCGAAGGAACTGACAGATTTTGAAATTTCATAGCTTCTGCTTAACGCATCTATCAATAGCATCCTGCCAATACCTATTCCTTTGAATCGTACATCCACAGCCAGTCTTCCAAGAAGTGTGGCGGGAATCGAACTGTATGAAGGAGGTAATTTATTTCTGTAAATTTCCGGTATTAATTTTAGAGGGATGCTGTTATTTGAAAGGGTATAATATCCCTGAATTAATCCGCTCACATGGTCAACAGACACGAAACACGCTGAAAGCTTTCTTTTAACATCCTGACTTGCCTGTGTTTTTAGATAGGTATCAAGAATAAATTTACCGCAATTAAAATCTGATGTCAGTATCCGGTGATCGTGGCAAAGGATTACAGTGGTTGCCATTATTCAGCGCCCTGTTTCTTGTACTGACTGACTGCTGATCGCAAAGCGTTATTTGGCTCCGGTGGATTTACCAGTGCATCGAAGAAAACCTCATTGTCCCTTTGGGAGGACAGAATTGTCTCAGATTTTTGAATAATCGCTTGTGCCTTCTCACAAACTGTTGATACCACAAAATCGGAAAGGTTTTTGTAACCTCCCAATAGTGCGGCTTTTTCAATCATTAATTTTTTATCCCTGGATAGTCTTGTATCAAACCGGGCTTTGTTTTCCTGTTCTGTTTGTGAATCCATAGCTATTGTTTTTACAAATGTACGGATAAATGCCGTACCCAACGAACGTTTTCAGACTTTTTATGACAATTAGTGTTGTGTTAAACTTTAAGCATCCAGCGTCCAGCGTCATGCTGAACTTGTTTCAGCATCCCATCGCTATTCAGGGGATTCCGAAACAAGTTCGGAATGACGTTCCTCAATTCCGAAACAAGTTTACAATGACGTTTCGCCATTAGGCACTTAACACAATATTAGTACAAATTCAACTGTAGGGGAATGATGAATTTCCCTAATATTTCCTAATGTTTGGTTCAGGAATTTCTGACAGGTCGCGGGATTCGTATCCAGCTCAGCTGGGCAGAATGCTTGGTGACAAATGGATCGTCCGCAATTTCGGCGTCAGTGGCAGGACCATGCTCAAAAAGGGTGATTTCCCTTACTGGAAAGAAGGGGCCTGGGCCGAGGCAAAGGCATTTCTGCCTGATGTGGTCATTATTAAACTGGGCACCAACGATACGAAACCCCAGAACTGGGAATATGCCGGCGAATTTTTGTCCGATAGCCGGGCAATGGTCAGGGAACTTAAGAACCTTCCTTCACATCCTGTTATCTATCTCTGCAAACCAGGGCCTGCTTATGCCAGCCGATGGGGAATCAGCGATTCGGTTATAGTACATGGCGTTATTCCAACGGTGGAGAAATTAGCGGCAGAAGAGCATTTGCAGGTGATTGATCTTTATTCGGCTCTGACGAGTTATGCCAATCTTTTTCCAGATCAGATTCACCCCAATACAGATGGTGCCGGCTTAATGGCTAAATACATTTACAAAAGCCGAAATTACCATGCTTACCGGAGTAGATTGCACAATGCCCAGATCGTTTTCGAGCGCGAAAAGAGTGGCCGGGTGGCCTTTTTTGGGGGATCCATCACACAAGGCTCCGGCTGGCGGGACAGCGTTTGCGCCTATCTGCAAAAGAAATTTCCAAATACACGATTCGATTTCATACAAGCGGGTATCGCTTCTATGGGCAGTACACCAGGGGCTTTCAGGTTCGAAAGGGATGTATTGGCCAAAGGCAGAGTAGATCTTTAGAGGTTACCGAACGCATCGATAAGGGGGAATTTTCCTGGCAAAAGGATTTCAAGGACGTGCATCCGTCGCCTTTCGGCCATCATATTTATTTTCAGTCGATGAAGAAGTTTATGGTCAATTGCTGGAGCGGCTTCGTGGCTGATGATGACAAGATTGTGACCTACCAGCTTCCTGGTAAGTTAATGGAGGGATGTTACGACAAGGGGAAACTGTTACCAGCGGCTGAGGTCAAACCTGCTAAAGGATGGAGGGTCGAGAAAGAATGGAAACCCTCAGACAAAACCGGAACTCGCCCAGATTTTACGAATGTGCCAATGTTGATTGCCGAAGCCCCTACCGGGATATTAGCCTACAAATTTGTGGGCAATGCCATTGGGATCGCGGTGGCAGCAGGACCCGATGCCGGAATGATTGAATACAGGATCGATAAGAACCCCTGGCAGAAACAGGATCTCTATACTAAATGGAGCGCCGGTCTGCATTTGCCGTGGTTTTATACCTTAGGATATAATTTAACTCCTGGAAGGCATCAGGTGCAGATCAGGGTGCTGCCTGAGAAGAATGCTCAAAGCAAGGGAAATGCGTGCAGGGTGCGGTACTTCTATATAAATGAAAAGTGAAAGATTTCCGGCGGATTGCAAATCCGCCGGAGCGAGAGTTTTACTTTTTGAAGGGTTTAATATGAAGGGTAAAGTGGTATTCCTGGGGTAGTACACGGTATTTGTCGAGTACGGAAATGGATGTACAGCCGACTCCGCTGGTCGCATAATCCAGGTTAAAAATATAACCATCGTTCATTGGCTGAAGTTGGTAGGGGTATCTGGCACGAGACAAATTATCTGTGCTGTACAGTTGAGTGCTGAAATTGAACAGATGGTTGCCGAAAAATGCACCTTGAGTGTCAGCGGCCAGTTCTGGACCGCTACCAGTAGGCAATCCGTTGCCAGCTGTTGATTCGGGGCTGGAGCCGGAAAATTGCAGACCGATTCCTTCGGCCGATTTAAGCCGGGTCCAGCGAGTGTCTGTTCGGCATCCATAATCCTGTGGGACCAGATAAGACTCCGCCATCTCTTGGACGGTTTTACTGTAAACTCCGATTTTAGCGCCTGTTTTACGGTCGGGATAGGTCTCGAATGGTCCTCTTCCATACCAGGAAACTGAATTTAGAGACTTATCAATCACCCATTGTAATCCGACTTTTGGCAACCACAATGGCATCAGCCCCTGAGGTGTAATGGTATGATCGATCGTAATTTCACCAGAACCATCGATGGTGTACACGTAGTGGTTGTCGAAGGCGGTGGTGTAATTTGTTCCTTCAGCATGATCCTGTATATCAAGGATGATTTTGTCGGGTTTCTGATCCAGCACCGTGAATTTATCCAGACTGAATTTCATCTGATCCAGTCCGTAGGTATACCAGCTACCTGCCGGGAAATTGCCCATTCCCGGTTTCTTTGGATTCAAGTTAGTCGCATGGGTTCCCCAGTTATCGAGGTCATTGGCAAGCGGAGCACGCCAGACACTAAGTTTCGCCCCTTCGCGGATAAGATCTTTACCAAGGTAATTCATAGCGGCAAGCTGCCCCGTTTTTTTATTGAAAGTATATTTAAAATCCTTGCCGGTTATGGTAACTAATTCATCTGTGTCTTTCAATGTTAAGTTTGAACCAGTTGCATCAATAACAGGCTCAGATGATGCATGCCAGGGTAATTCCAACTGATCCCAGGCTACTTCATGGCCCTTGGCAGCGTATGCCGAATTCTCTTTCAGGGCAAAACTCAGCAGCAATCTGTATTCGACACCGAGTTGAAGCACCGGCTTTTTCATAGGAATCTGAACCTGGGCCTTTGACAGCGGTGCAAGGGAGAGATTTAATTCCCCCTTTTGAAGAATTTCACCATCCGCCTGCAGTTGCCAACTGGTTTTTAATTCGCCGAGGTTGGTGAATTCGAAATAATTGGTGATTTCCATCGTTCCATCGGAAGCATTAATAAGTTCAACATGCACTGGTTGAGCCGATTTCTTTACCTGATATAATTCGGGTTGAGGCTTTCGATCCGGCCATATTAGTCCGTATGTTCGTCCCCCGATTCCCGTGCTGTAAAACTCTCCTTTATCCTCAATTTCGTCGAGTTCGAGCCACAGGGAAGCCTGTTGCTTCAGCTGATCCGAAGGATTCATTAGCTGATCGACCGGTACTGCTTTGGCAAAAATGCTTATCCTGTCAAATATGGCATTGCTGAGATTAAAAGGATATTCCTGGCCTTCGATATCCGAGAATCTGCCGATGTTGACAGGGAAGGGCTTGTTAGTGATCGAACCAGAGAAGGCTTTACTACCCGATTTCACCCCGTCGAGATAGATTGCAAGGTTTGTACCGTCGGCGATACCTGCTACATGGTGCCAATTGTTTTCCCAGTTTTCAGGCAGGGATACTTTCAAAGTTTTTTTCTCGCTGTCGGTGACGAAAAATTCGAGCGAGTCTTTCCTGAACTGGTTTAATCCGAACTGGTAGCTTCCCTTGGTGATCATTTGACCATTTCCGTTCCATTTGCGAGGGAAAATCCAGAGCGAAAGTGTCAGCTGTTTGCCTGTGATGTCCAGGGCAGGATCCCGGTAGGCATCCATCCACTGATCGTGGCCGCTCAGTGCGATGCCCTTGCCGAATTTGCCATCCGCCAGCATTCCGCGACCTTTTACCGCTACCGAAATATGGTTAGGTGAATCATCCCTGAGGATTCGAATTCTTTCTTTTATGCCTGGGCTTACCCAGTCCCAGATGGCACCGCCCGAGATGCGCGGATAGTTCCGGATAACGTCCCAATATTCATCGAAACCCCCGCCGCCATTGCCTTCAACGGATATGTATTCATCCATAAAGGAAGGTCGGGGGTCCTGACTCTCAGGAACCTGCGCGATGCGGGTACGTAATTCATAGGGCGTCGCATACCTTGGACCGATGATATCTTCACAAGGAACCTCGTTTTTCCAGGCTACATCGTCGGTATTGCCGCCGTACATGAACAACCGGGTCGGATCGAGGGATTTTCCGGTTTTGATGACCTCGCAAATGTTATTTCCAAATCCACTTTCATTCCCGGCACTCCAGAAAATAATGGAAGGATGGTTCCGATCACGCAGGACCATCCCGGTTACGCGGTCGATGTAGGCATTTTTCCATTCGGCCAGTTTGGAAATATATTCTGTCGCGTGTGATTCGTCGCCGGTTTCATCCACAATGTAAATGCCAAGCTCGTCGGCCAGTTTGAGGTATTCAATGTTCGGCGGATAATGGCTGGTGCGGACACAGTTGATGTTGAACTGCTTCATCAGAATCAGGTCTTTGCGCATGGTTTCAAGATCCATGGTATGCCCCAGTTCGGGATGCTGCATGTGTGAATTGGTGCCGTTGAGTTTCACCGGAACGCCATTGACCAGCAGCGCCTGATGACTGACTTCCACCTTCTTAAAACCGATTTTGTTGCTAAGTACTTCTGACACATTTCCCTTAGGATCAATTAATTCGAGGATAAGTGAGTACAAATTAGGTTTTTCTGCCGACCACTTACCAGGATTGTCAATTCTGGCAGAAAGCTGCACTTGGCGATTTTCATTCTCTTTAAGGGATACTTTTGAGGAGCTGAAAGAGGGCCCGATTTGTTTGCTGTTCTTGTCAAAAAGCGTTGCCCTGACCGAATAATTTCCGGCAGCGGAAGTGGAATAATTTTTGATTTCAGCAGAGATATTGAGCTGCGCATCATGATAATTATTGTCGAAGTCGGTTGTGACAAAATAGTCGCGGAGATGTACTTCCGGAACGGCCAGCAGATATACATCGCGAAAAATTCCCGACAGACGCCAGAAATCCTGGTCTTCGAGGTAGGTGCCGGACGAGTATTTGGTTACCAAAACTGCCAGCGTATTGGTGCCTTTTTTCAGGAAGCGGGTGATGTTGTATTCGGCGGGCTCGTTGGCTCCTTCGTTAAAACCTAGTTCCTTCCCGTTGATCCAGACGAAGGAGGCAGAAGTTACTGCTTCAAGACGCAAAAATACCTGTTTATCTTTCCAGGTATCTGGTATAGTAAATGTGCGGCGATAGCAACCTGTCGGATTGTAATCATGTGGAATAAAGGGAGGATGAGAAGGGAAAGGCTGTGACACATTTCGGAACATGGGATCACCGAATCCCTGCATCTCCCAGTTTCCGGGTACTTTGATATTGTCCCATGAAAGGTCTTTGAATTTCTCGTTAAAGAAATCTTTGGGTGCCAGTTCCGGAATCTCAGACCATTTGAATTTCCAAGTGCCATTCAGTGACAGGTAGCCCCTGGACTGGTTCCAGTCATTCTCCAATGCCTGATCGATAGAGGCGAAGGGCACCAACGGCACATGACCCGGTTCCTGATTCAGGGCAAACATCCCGGGATCCTCAATATACTTGTGGATATTGTCCGGGAAATTCCACTGCTGGGCGAGAGCGGTCAATGAAAGTATAAATGGGACAATAAGGGTGCAAAAGGCTCTTTCTCTCGCGTTTGATGACATTTGGTTTGGGATTCTTAGTGGTGGATTATCTTATTTTTTGACTGGACTGATCTTGAAGGAATAACTATAGTTTTTATAGTTCAGACGGTATTTCTCCAGCGGCCATTGTCCCCAGCTGTCGATCCCTCCAACCCCCATCTGTTTATAGTCGATGTGCAGCTGTGTCTGCTTGCGCGGAACCAGCTCGCCGGAATGATGCTGGTGCTTTTGGTCGCCATCATCCAGATCGGCATCAAAATGACTCAATGCACTCATACTTAATAATATATCAGACTCAATTTTCAAACCATTACCCTTAGGATCGACAACCTTGAACCAGCGAATATCCGTGTGGTTACCGCTTTCCTGCGGCCGGACATAAGGATAATACTGGCTTTTGATGCTCTGCTTATAGATGCCAACATGAGAGGCATAGTTCCTGTCCTGGTAATTTTCTGCCGGTCCGCGACCATAATATTCGATCGTCTCGAATCCTTCGGGGAGCACCCAGTTCATTCCGAAGCGCGGCATCATGGGCACAGATTTTGCTTCATCGGTAATCATCTGCTGGTCCACCATCACTTCGCCTTTGGCCTGAACTGTATATTGAATGATAAGTTTGGCAAACACGGAAGGCAAAGAATAGGAAGCTGTCACCTTGGCCATGCCATCTGCTTCCTTCACCGAGAGGTTTTCGAGTTTGATATCAGATTGAGCTGTTTTCCAGTCTTTTAATTTTTTCTGAAGTCCGGCCCCCATGTCATTGTCGCTCGGCGCACGCCAGAAGGCAGGTCTTGCGCTCATCGAAGCATCGATGTAGCTTCTTTTATTCACTTCGTATTTGGTAATAAAGCCATTTTGTTTGCTGAATTCCATGGCTAATGCTGGAGAAGTGAGGGTCCAGGCATTAGAAGTCTCTGCAATTTTAACTTTTCCGTCGGGTTTGATGTTGTTGTCGGATTTGTAGGTTCCTGATAATGAAAATTGTTCATTCGAGATAGTCATTCCGGCAGGTACGAGCAACCGGTCCGCTTTTTGTTTGTAAACGATGTTCAGAAAGACCTCACCTCCGGGCTGTGCTTTCAGCGGTAGCTTAATCTCGGCTGAAGTATGTGGTTTAACATCCAGTTTATCGACTTTCCCGGACTGTTTCACCTGACCGTTGACGGTTACGTTCCATTCCATTGTGATATCTGACAGATCTTTGAAAAAATTCTCGTTATAAACGGAAATGGTAGTTGGATCAATGAGGCGGGTGTGGATATTCTGGTACACCTTCTTCATTTCCCAGGCATGTGGATTGGGATTGCGGTTCGGGTAGAAGATCCCGTTACACATGAAATTGTTGTCGGAAGGCAGATTCTTGCCATAATCGCCGCCATAAGCAAAAATGGTATCCCCTTTTTCAGTGATTTTTTGTAAACCCTGATCTACGAAGTCCCAGATGAAACCGCCCTGAAAATTTTTTGGGTGGCTCCTGATGATGTCCCAGTAATCTTTGAAATTGCCCATCGAATTGCCCATGGCATGCGCATATTCACACATGATAAACGGCTTCTTCGGATTGGGGTTTTTAGCCGCATAATCCAGCATGCTGTTCGGTGTCGGGTACATCGGATTCACGATGTCGGTGTTGAACTCAGTTGAAAAGTTGGAATATTTAGCCACGGCGCGTTCGTACTGAACCGGACGGGATTTATCTACTTGCTTGAGCCACAGATAGCATTCGTAGAAATTATAACCATTCCCGGCCTCATTACCCAGACTCCAGGTGATAATGGAGGCATGGTTTTTATCCCTTTCGTACATGCGCTGAACGCGTTTCAGGTGTGCCTCTTTCCAGGAAGGCCGGTTGGCCAGGGTGACGGTAATATCATA
Organism: Prolixibacteraceae bacterium; assembly: GCA_036508555.1. Taxonomy (GTDB): domain Bacteria; phylum Bacteroidota; class Bacteroidia; order Bacteroidales; family Prolixibacteraceae; genus CAINVV01. The sequence continues at coordinate 56,704 of DATCHD010000023.1, read as the reverse complement.
ACCGATACCATGTGATTCGTTGTTTGCCTCATCCACGACATAGATGCCATACAGGTCACAAAGCTGGTACCAATATTCATCGTTGGGATAGTGGCAGGTGCGCACTGCGTTGATGTTAAATTGCTTCATGAGTTTCACATCACGCAGCATGGATTCTTTAGAAATTGTTTGTCCGGTAACAGGATCCGTCTCGTGGCGATTGGCTCCTTTGATTAATACTGGTTGGCCGTTTACCAGGAGCAAGCCATCAAGGATTTTTACCTCTCTGAAACCCACTTGCTGGGGAATTACTTCAATTAACTTGCCGGAATTATCTGAGAGACTGAGTGTTAATTTGTACAGATAAGGTTCTTCAGCTGACCATAATTTTGGTGAAGTAACTGGTATTGAGACGGATTTTTCTCCTTCGTTGTTAAAAGCGATTTCAGAAGTGGCAATAACCTTTTCTCCGTCTGTCAATTTGGCGGATACTTTTGCTACAGCATTGTTGCTGAGTTTGATTTTCAGATCGAGGCTGGCATTCTTGTATTCGGAATCCAATATTGTGTTCAATGTGAAATCACTGACATGAGTCTTTTCCCGTTTCACCAGGTAGCAGTCGCGGGTGATACCGCTCATCCGCCAGAAATCCTGTCCTTCGAGGTAGGTGCCGTCGCACCAGCGCATGACCTTCATAACGATCAGATTCTTGCCGGTTGTCAGTACGCTTGAGAGATCAAATTCGGCCGGTAGCTTACCGTCTTCGCTGTAACCAATGTATTTTCCATTCACCCAGACCATCAGGTTGGACTTGGCTGCCCCGATGTGTAGCGTAATATTTTTGCCTGACCAGTCCTGCGGAAGGTCGATCTCACGACGATAGACGCCGGTTGGATCGTAACTCATCGGGACGATAGGAGGATTGGAAGGCTGAAGGTGCTGAAATTCGTATCCAATGTTCACATATATAGGATCGCCATAATTGTTTACTTCCCAGTTGGCCGGGATTTTGAAGTTGTCCCAGTCAGCATCCTTAAATGAAAGAGATTCAATATTCTGAGGTACATCGGCGGGTTTTTCGAACCATTTAAATTTCCAGACTCCATTCAGGTTTAGGTTGTTTTCTGAACTCTCGCGATTGTTTTGCACTGCCTCTTTGTCGTTTGGATAGGCATAAAAACTAGCGTGCATCGGGAGTCTGTTCTCTTCATTTTTTGTTTCGTCCAGCCAGTAAGGCGGATTGGCTTGTTTTTGTGCTTTTAGGGATTGAGCGGAAACGAGTCCCAGAAACACCAAAAATAGGGTAGACAAAAGTGATCGTTTCATGATATTAAGTTTGAGTTGAGCGAAGTTACTGATTATTTCATTGGCCACGGAGCCGTGCCTGACCTGTAAATTTTGATCCATTTTGGGATAGCTTCCATGATGATTATCAGCACACAAGCTAATATGATAATGGTTAGCAAAGAGTTGATGGTTCCAGGCAGAGCAGTTTTGGCAACTGACATTTGCGGGATATAGATGTTGATCAGGTTCATTACCCCTCCTGTGATGGTAGTGATGCCTACGAAAATCATCGGAATGATAGTGATGAAGCTGTATTTGATCTTTCCCCGGTTGATGAGGTAAGAGGTGCCGATAGCCAGAGCCAGGGTGGCAAGCAGCTGATTGGCGACGCCGAACATAGGCCAGATAGTAGTTACGCTTCCGGTATAAATAAAATAGCCCCACAAAAATACGACGATGAAACTGGTAATGAGGTTACCGGCAAGCCAGTCCGTTCGTCCAAATGGCTGATAGACTTTGCCCAAAGATTCCTGCAGGATAAAGCGCGCAATACGCGTACCAGCATCCACGGTAGTGAGGATGAACAGGGCTTCGAACATGATGGCAAAATGGTACCAGTAGGACATCAGGCTGGACAAGCCAGGAATGCTGGAGAAAATCTGGGCCATACCAACGGCCAGGGAGACGGCTCCACCCGGTCGGCCGGCAATTTTTTCGCCCACTTCGGCGGAAAGCTGTGTCAGGTTGGTTTCGGTGAATCCCAGCGCCTGCAACTGGGGCAAAATCTGCGTAAATTTCTCTGGCGATACGTTGATTTGAAAATAGTCGAGCGGGAAGAGGCTGGTCGCTGCGATCAGGGCCAGGATACTCACCATTGCCTCGGCCAGCATCGATCCGACTGCGATAGGTTTAATATGAGATTCTTTCATCAGCATTTTCGGTGTGGTACCGGAACTCACCAGCGCATGAAAACCGGAAATAGCCCCGCAGGCAATGGTGATAAACAGGTACGGGAAGAGCGTACCCGGGATAATCGGTCCGCCACCATGGATAAACGGAGTGAAATTTGGCATTTTGATCGTTGGGGCAACATAGATGATTCCCACTGCCAGCATAGCGATGACGCCCAGTTTCATGATGGAGCTGAGATAATCTCTTGGCGAGAGCAGCAACCATACGGGAAGCACGGAAGCAGCCAATCCGTAGATGGCCAAAAGAATGGTCAGGGTGGGTTTATCGAAGGTGAACCAAGAGGCAAAGGATGAACCCGGCACATATTTCCCAAATATCACGGCAGCGGAGAGCAGGATGACGCCCATGATGGTGGCTTCGGCCGTTTTCCCCTTTCTGAAAACGAACATCCATAGTCCCATGAAAATTGCGATGGGAATGGTAGCAGCGATGGTGAAGGTTCCCCAGGAGCTTTCGGCCAGGGAATTGACAACCACGACTCCCAGTCCGGCGAGGGCCACGATCAGGATGATGAAAATGGCAATCGAGGCGACACCGCCGCTGAATTTGCTGATCTCCTTCCGGGCAATTTCCGCAAGTGATTTGGCGTCGTATCGGGAGGAGGCAGTCAGGATGACCAGGTCGTGCACGGCACCTGCGAGCACGGCTCCGACCAGCATCCAGATGAAGCCGGGCATGAAGCCAAATTGGGCAGCCAGGACGGGTCCGACCAAAGGCCCGGCTCCGGCGATGGCAGCAAAATGGTGCCCGAACAGTACCCATTTCGGCATCGGGTAGAAGTTTTGTTTGTCGTATAACTTATTGGCGGGCATCACATGCGCGTCGTCGAGCATCAATACTTTGGCACAGATATAACTGAAATAGAACCTGTAAGCCAAAGCTAAAACGGCCAGTGCACCAATTACAAAAGGCATTGCATTCATAATACTATGATTTGTTTAGTTTGCGTCATTCGTATAATATCCTGGTCTCGGCATCCTGCACCGATTTTCCTAGTCCGTGAGCCAAAAGGTAAGGAGATCCCATCTGTTCGATGAACTGAGGGTCGACTACCCAGCCGTCTTTGATGGTAAAACTTTCGGCTTCGACGAAAATGGAACTGTTTTGAGCTTTCGCAACGAATAACAGGGCTACAAACAAAATCAGAAGTTGCAACTTTTTCATATAACCATGGTTGAGGTGGTAACTGTTACAAATATAACGGATGTCAGTTTAAAAAGGCCAGATCAACTCACCATTTTATCACATATATTTCAGCCAGGTGGTTGCCTTGTAACTGCCTTCGCAAAAATATATTCCATTTCAATGGGGAAAATCAAATTTTATTACGAAATTTGAACGCAATAGTGGGTTACTTCTCTTGTAATCCGCATAAAATTCAATCATTCAATTATTTAAACCAAAAAAAACATGGAAGAAAATGGTAAGGTGACGCGACGTGGTTTCATTGGAACAACCTCTTCGGTTGCAGCAGGATTTCTTATTGTTCCTTCAAACACAATCGCTGGATTGGGGCACAAGGCTCCAAGTGACAAGCTGAACATTGCCGGAATTGGCATTGGAGGAATGGGTAGAGGCAACCTTGAGCGGATGGCATCCGAAAATATTGTCGCATTATGCGATGTTGACTGGGGAGTTGGCCGAAACAACGTACCCAAAGTTTTTGATACTTACCCTAAAGCTGCCAAATATTATGACTGGCGCAAAATGTTTGATGAGATGGGCAAATCCATTGATGCTGTCATGGTTGCAACTTCAGATCACAATCATGCCGGTCCGACAGCGCATGCCATCACAATGGGAAAACATGCCTATACACAAAAACCTTTGACCCACTGTGTATACGAATCCCGATTGCTGACCAAACTGGCGGCTAAATACAAGGTAGCCACCCAGATGGGAAACCAGGGATCCTCAGCCGAAGGGGTGAGACTGGCCTGCGAGTGGATATGGAACGGAGAAATCGGTGAAGTGACAAAAATTGAAGCCTATACAAACCGTCCGATTTGGCCTCAGGGATTGGTCGCACCATCTGAAGTTGTACCTGTACCCGATACGCTGAAATGGGATCTTTTCATCGGTCCGGCTAAATTCAGGGCTTATAATCCGGCCTTTCATCCTTGGGTTTGGCGCGGCTGGTGGGATTATGGAACAGGTGCGCTTGGCGACATGGCCTGTCACGTAATGCACCCCATTTTTACAGCAATGAAACTCCAGTATCCAATTAAGGTCATCGGTAGTTCTACCCAGTTGATGCCTGATTGTGCCCCGACTGCAGAATTAGTACATCTCACCTACCCCAAACGTGAAAAGCAAAAGGGTATAAAAATCAAGTTTCCTGAAGTTGAGGTAACCTGGTTTGATGGAGGGCTCAAGCCCAAATATCCTGAGAACTGGCCTGTTGCAAGAGTTCAGAGTTCAGGGGTTATTTTTCGCGGGACAAAGGACTCGCTTATTTGCGGTGAATACGGTACTGATCCGATCCTTCTATCCGGCAGAGTGCCCAACGTACCCAAGACAATCCGACGTGTTGAGGGTACACACGAGCAGGACTGGATCAGGGCATGCAAGGAAAGTCCTGAAAGTCGTGTACTCAGTGCATCAGATTTTAGTGTTTCTGGTCCTTTTAATGAAATGGTAGTGATGGGCGTTCTGGCAGTCCGCTTACAAGCTCTCAACAAAGTTCTGTACTGGGACGGTCCAAAAATGAATTTTACCAATATTTCCGATACGGACAAACTACGGATAAGCAGAAATGATTCCATGGCGGCGAAGGAATTTGCTTCCGAACTGATTAAGCATACTTATCACAACGGGTTTACCCTGCCTGATATGCCAGTTTAAATCAAACTAATTGTTAAACCGGTTTTAACTTTCGAGCGTAAGGTGAGCCGTACTGGACAAGACATTTAATTTGAATGCTCTTTTTTGGGCTGTTAAAGCCAATTCTGTGGCAAGAAAACAATGATCCTGGCTCATGGCTGTTCGGTACGGTTCACCACATCGCTAACAAGTTGTTCACCATAAGGTATATACAATTGAGTGCAATCGTAATACTTTGTTTCTTTTTGGTTGACCAAAAACAAATGATTTTCCCCTTTTCGTCCAGCAATATCAATGTACTTTCGCATTTCAATATAACCTTCGGTGCCTAAAATAAACGTTCGACCATCTCCCAATGTATCGAGGCCTTCAGGTGTGAACCAATCAATTCGAATATAGCCTGTAGCATGGAGACTGCGCACGCTCATATCCCCAAAAATTGCGTCTGTTCGATCCCATATACTGTAGTTTAGGTCCGTATTTAAACATTGCAATCATGCGCGACGCATCGGTTTATTTGGATCCGGACTAAAAATTAAAACCGGCCACAATGAACATTTGTTCTTTATCAGGATTAAATATTAATTGCCCTTTAATAGGGACAACGAAAGTTTCAGTTATTTTAAGCTTCCTTGTTGTTCCAATACCAATGTTACATAAGGCAAACTGATCCTTATTCGTTTTAGGATTATACGTATACCATCCATCGCCAGCTCCTAAGAAAACATCAAATTTCTTAAATGCGTAGGCCGCTTCAAAATACTTATCATCTCCTTGCGAACCGATCCCTCCAGCCTTGTTTAAAATATAATTGGCACTTAAACTGCATTTCCCTTTCGTAAAATTAAGGCTTAGTTCGAATGCATGGCTACCAGATACATTTGAGCAATCGAAGTATTTAAGATTTGAAAGATAGTAATCCGATAGCCCCACACTAAACCCGGCAGGAAGGGCGTAACTGAGGTAAAGGTCGGTTTCCTGGTAACCGTTGAAATCGAAGGAGCCCCATGCCATCAATGACAATGATTTAACTGTATATTTAATGCTGGGCTGAATTGCAGGTCCCTTTCCCAATTCAGAGCCGCGCCAGATGTAGCTACTGTAAAGATCGACCGATAATTTAAAGTCAGGTACCGAATCTGTCTGGGAAAAAGCTGATTTAATGGATGATAATCCTAAAAAGGCTATTAAGGCCACCAGCATTGCTCTTTTCATACATAAATGTTTTATATTGGCCAGCTGGAATCGCCAGGAGGATTTTTATCCTATCGGTAGATACTGGACAAATCAAGCGATTTCATTTTAACAAAGATGAAAAAACATTTTCAATTTTTGGCACTTATCTATATTGGATATTCCTTGAAAGAGACAGTTGTATCGCCGGGCCGGCTACAAAATAAATACCTTTTTTATTGGTCTCGGCAGTAATCGGTACTTCCTTTTCATCCAAGACTCTGCCTTTCAGCATGGAGCTTGTTTGTTGCGCAGTAACATTACATGCTGCGGGGGATGAAAACAATCAAAAGGAATATTCGTGGAGAGATCAAGAAAATGGGTTCAGGCCAGACGATCTGAACCCATTTTTAGGACGAAATAATCCCTTGAAGGGGAAAAATTACTTCAAAATTTTGGTGGTGACGTTTTTAATACTGACTTCGAGTGCTTCGAATGGTTTTCCGTTACCCTGATTATCATCTTCCACAAAAGTATATTTTGTACCGGCAATCTTTCTGGAAGCATATATCGTTTTGAAATCAATGACTCCTGCGCCAACACTGCAGATATCATCTTTGATCACCTCGAAGAACGGGGCTTGTTTGGTTTTCATGTCCTTGAAGTGTAGCAACTGGAACCTTCCAGGGTACTTATTAAACATGGCGACTGGATCCTGACCTGCTTTTACTGCCCAGAAAAGATCTAATTCCATGGTAATGAGATTTTTATCCATCTCTGGCATGAAAATATCATAATAAGGAACTTTTCCGTTGATTTTGATAAACTCAAAATTATGGTTGTGGTATCCAAACTGAATTCCGACGCTCTTCATGATTTTACCGACTTTATTCCAGTCGCCAATCATTCGCTTATAGGTTTCAATATTGCGGTCTTGTTCATTAATCCAGGGTTGAATCACGTATTTAGTGCCAAGGGCAGCGTGAGAGTCCGCCATTAACTTAGCATTTTCGGTAGTAATGCCTGTTGACTCAACTGCCGAGTGGCTGCTAACGACATCCATTCCTAAATCGCCGACGATTTTTTTAAATGCTACGGGTGTATGGCCATAAAATTTACCATCTGCATAACCTGCCAATTCCAGGTTTTTATATCCCATATCAGAAAGTTTTTTAAGCGACCCAATTAGATCTGCACTGATTGCGTCACGAATAGAATACAGTTGTATTCCAACTCCAAATTTTTTCCTGTCATCAGCTACGCCTGCAAAAGTCTCAGTGGCACCGAGTAACATCATGCCAACCGAACCCGCAGCAGAAATTTTTAAGAAATCCCGTCTGTTTTTCATCTTTCAATTATTATTAAATGTTGTGACTTGTTCAATTGCATAAAGATACAATTCTCCAATGAAGGTTCAAACCTGGTAGAGAAAAAATTTGAATATTCATTTTAATCTCACTTGATTGTCAGCCTATTCTCTATCATCCTGTTGTTGTATTGTTGCAGAAAGGATTTAAACCGTTTGAAATGAAAATCTATGGCGGTATCACTTTTTTCGACGAGATTATTCTGATACATCGGATCATCTTTGTAACGATAAGCCGTTTTCAGCGTTTTTCCATCCGATTGTAATAGGTAGTCGCCCTCCATAAACTGGTAATATCCATCTACATAGTTGATAACAAAAGGATTACCTTTCTGTTGTAACCTGTCGCTGCCAAAGGCGAAATAGGGTGCATCGTATTTCAGGTATCCCATGATGGTCGGAAAAATATCAATCTGTTGCATCAAGGTCGGATCAAACCCGACCAGATCGCTGCCGGGATGGTAGAAAATGATCGGAATAGAAAAAATTCCAGTTGTGGTAATGTACTCTTTCCGAACCGTCGAGGGGTTGGAATGGTCGGCAGTAAAGACAAAAAGCGTGTTCTTGTACCAGGGTTGTGCAGAGGCTTCCCTGAAAAACTCTTTCAGCGAAAAATCTGTGTACTCAATGCATTTGTAAACCGGAGCAGCTCCCCCCTTGAAGACATTTTCATACTTTTTGGGCAAAATAAAAGGATCATGAGAGGAGAGGGTAAAAACTGATGCCACGAAAGGTTCCTTGAGTTGACCGAAATTTTTAGCGCAATAATTCAAAAACAGCTCATCCGGGATTCCCCAGTAACCATCAAAATCCTGCTTCTTTCCATATTCGTTTTCCCCGAAATATTTCTTGATAGACAGCATGTTGGTAATAGAAGTAAAACCCATGGAACCGTTTGGTGCGCCATGAAAGAATCCGGCATCATAACCCTTCTTCTTCAAGGTCGCTGCAAGTCCGTCCATCTCATTTAGGGAGTAACGGGAAGTCACAAAAGGCTGGACCAGTGAAGGAATTCCAGCAATTACTGAAGGAATGGCATCGATCGACTGGCGTCCGTTGGAGAACGAGTATTGCCAGGTGTAGCTGTGTTGAATAAGGGAGTCCAGGAAGGGAGTATATCCTTTGTAATGACCATTATCCAGATCCTTATTCAAAGAGCCAACAACCTCCTTAGCGAAGCTTTCGAGTATCAGAACCACCACATTCATCGGCTTGAAACTCCCCGGAGGGTAACCCGCATGAAGTGGTGAATAGATTTTCTCTGCTTCCTTTTCATCAAAAAACTTTATCTCCTCGAAAGTTTTAGCCTTTAGTGTCCTGATCATAGAGAAGGGGGTGTTCAGGACAATGGAAGATTCAATTGGCTTATGAATCTTTTCCAGCGCGTTACTGATCGTGATGGGACGGGTAGTCCCGGTAAAACCTCCGCGCATACCAGCCACTGTAAGTCCGCCGCAGAGCCCCATGAAAACCAGGGAAATCCAAAAATTGAGTGCCCTGGAACGAACCAGACCGCTTCTTGTGTGGTCAGCATATATCCACCGTAAAAACAGCAGCAATCCAACAAACAACAGAAGAAGGTACCAGTATTGTAACATGCTGTGAAGGATGACTTTCCAAAGTTGCGATTCATGCTGAAATTCTCTGAAAACGCTGAAATCTGTTCTCCGGATGATATTTCTGAAATATACGACATCAATAAAATTTGCCAGCAGGGCGATTGAATTGGTTAAAAAGAAAACCCCTCTGGCAAATCTCTTATAGGATTCATGGTACCTGAATGGGAAGGGCAGCAGCATCAATAACAGATACAAACTGTTGGTGTAGAGGACGGCAGAAAGGTCGAATTTTATTCCTGAAAGCATTAATTCACCCAGGTGACCGGCGGTCATTCCAGGAAAAAATCCCATGTTAAGAAGGTAAAAAACAAGACGCTGAAACGAGTAGAGCAGCATGACTATCGCTAATCTCCATGCCAGCATGACGGGCGCATTCCGAACTTTTGCCAATGATAATTTCATAACCCTAATTTCTTCACTATGCCATATACGCATTTCTGTTATTTAAGATACAACGTGCCCGTCATCAACCTTCAGAGTGGCATATTATCCAGTCGTTTGAGAATATCATTGATATGATAATAATGTCCGACGCCAGCATTGGTCGCCGCTTCCAGATCAGATTGTTTATCCCCTATCAGGATGGAGTTTTGAAGATCCAGGTTGAATTCTCTCTGCGCCTGGAGGATCATACCTGGATTTGGTTTCCGGCACATACACTCACCTGTGATTTCAGGAAAGTGCGGACAATGGTACACTTTCCCTATCGTGATTCCCTTTTGGGAAAATTCCTGTAACATCCAATCAGTTAGTTTATGATAGTCATCCTCAGAATAAAAACCTTTCGCGATACCAGCCTGGTTGGTAACGACTATCAGGACATATCCCCTCTTTTGATAAAAATCGCAGATCTCAAGAATCCCGTCAATAAAGACAAAATCTTCTATTCGAAAGAGATAATGAATCTCCTTGTTGATGACGCCATCACGATCTAAAAAAAGGGCCTTATTCATCATTCTTGGCGGTTAAAAATCGTTTTAAAATCATCCTGTGCCTTCAGGTAATCTTCCGGAACGCCGATGTCAATAAAATAACCATCAGCGAAGTAAGGGGCAAAAAAATGTTTCTCCACATATTTCTCCAGGTAATCTTTCTCAAAAGAGAACCTATCGGGCCAATTGATATCCAGAAATTTTTGCTTGTTTAAAAGATAGGTTCCAGCGTTGATGAACCCCTGTTCGATGAATTGCTTCTCAATGAACCTGGTAATTCTGTTATCGTGGACCGACACGGAACCATACCGTTCGAAGTTTTGCATTTCCTTCAAAGCGATTGTAATATTCGCCTGATTATTAAGGTGCTGACGCTCCATCTGATCGAGGTCTACATCAAAAAAAGTATCTCCGTTCAGGACAAACGCGTTATCACTTTCGGATAACTGAATGGATTTTTGGATGGCTCCACCTGTTCCTAACGGGGATTCTTCGATGGAATAGATCAGATCCGTACCCTCAAAATCATTGCCGAAGTAATCCCAAATTTGTTCGTGACGATACCCGACTGAAAGTATGATTCTGGATGGGTTGAATTTGTTTATGTAACCGAGAAGGTATTTCAGGAAAGGTTGCCCATTGACCGGGACCATTGGTTTTGGGATTCCTGGTAAGAGGTTCTGGAGTCTGGTTCCCAGTCCGCCGGCTAAAATAATTACGTCGCTCCTCATCTTAGAAATTTTTATTTTGCCTGCCAGGAGGTTAGTCCTTTGTTGCTGAAATTAAAAGCCCTGACTTCTCCACCGAATTTTTTCAGCGCCTCAATGACTTTATGTCTGCTGTTTTGCGGACAATAAAAGAACATGAAACCCCCTCCTCCGGCGCCTGAAACTTTTCCTCCGGTGGATCCTGCTGACAAGGCTGCCTGGTATATTTCGTCGATCAGCGGGTTGGTAATGCCGCTGGCCATCTGACGTTTGTTTTTCCAACCAAAATCAAGAATCGGCCCGATTTCATTCAGGTCTTCTTTCAGGAGCGCTTCTTTCATCAGGTAGGCCTGCTCCTTGATTTTATGCATGGCTTCGATTTTGGCCACCTGATTTTCTTTTACACTGCGTTTCTGTTCATCGATGATGTTATCAGAAAGGCGGCTGGCCCCTGTGAAGTACAAGACAGTCGAATAGGCCAATTCGCTGATTAAGGATGATTTAAGTCTTAACGGGTTGACAATAACCACGTCATCCGCCAAAAATTCCATGAAATTGATACCGCCAAAAGTGGCCGAATATTGATCCTGTTTCCCCCCGGAAAGTCCAAGATCCAGTCTTTCAATTTCGTAGGCGAGCCGGGCGATATCGTTTTCCCCAAGTGGTAATTTTAACCATTCAACAAATGCCCCAAGGATGGTTGTAACCAGGGTAGAGGAAGACCCAAGACCGGAGCCGGGAGGGGCATCCGCATGTGTGATCAATTTAAATGACAATGGGTTACATTGAAAATCGCGAACCACTCTGTTATAAATACCCGCATGCAAAGGCAAATCTGCATGAACCGGCAATACCTCCTGCGAATCAAAAATGAGGGTAATACCCTTGTCGACAGACTGGAATACGATTTTATTGTCGTTGGTGGGTTCGAGTGAAGCATAAGCATAAAGATCGATAGTGGCGTTTAAAATGGCGCCCCCGTAAATGTCGGAGTAAGGCGAAACATCTGAACCTCCGCCTGCGAGTCCGATCCTAAGCGGCGCTTTACTTCGTATAATCATTTTTTATCTGATTGAAAAGTTTCATGATATTATGGTACATCTCCGACCAGGTGTATTTTTTCTTCTCCTCGACAATGTTTGACTCAAAACTCTTAGCCAGATCCTCCGAAGTGAAGAAGCGGATCAGTGCATCCGCAATATCCTTCTTATCGGGCTGTGTGACAAATCCGATCTTCCCGTCTATAATGATTTCTCCCAGTCCCCCGACATTGGTCACCAGCATCGGTTTTTCGAAGTGGAATCCGATCTGGGTTACACCGCTCTGGGTCGCAGTTTTGTATGGTTGGGCAATGATGTCACAGGCACAAAAATAATTGGCCACCTCTTCGTTGGGTATGAAATCATTTTTAAGGATGATATCGTCGCCGAGCTGGTGTTGGGCAATGAGGTCGAGGTATTTTTTCGAGTCGGAATAATATTCTCCGGCTATGATCAGCTTAACAGGAAGTTCCCGGAAACGCTTGTCAGCAAAGGCTTCAATTAACAGATCCAGTCCCTTGTAATCCCGGATAAAGCCGAAAAACAAGATATACCTGAATTGTTTGGAGAATCCCAGGTTCTCCAACGCTTCTGCTTTTGGGATTCTTTTGCCGAAGTTATCGAAGATGGGATGCGGCGAAAAGAGTCTTGGTTTCTTCTTCGTGAACAGGTCAATTTCCTCCAGGACGCTTTTCGACATGGCAATAAATGCATCAGAGGCGCTTACGAAATAACTGGTTAGGATCCGGTCTCCGAATCGCTTCTCATGAGGAATCAGGTTATCGATGATGGTGATAACTCTGGTATGTTTGTTGCTCCGGGCAATCCGGGCGATGGTGCCGAAACACGGTCCCATGAAAGGGATCCAGAATTTGAAGATAAGCAGATCCGGTCTTTCCTTTCTGATCCTGAGTCCAACCCTGATCCAGTTGAAAGGATTAATGGAATTGATGGAGCGTGTAATCTTTAGGTTCGCGGGTGCCGGAGACTCAGAATATTGAGTCTTCCCCGGAAACAGGAAGGAAGGATACTGGAGGAGAAAGGTCTCAATCTGAATTTCATCGTTCTGCAATTGAGACTCAACCGCGAGCCTTTCATTGTAGCTTGCCAGGCCACCTCTGTATGGATATGCGCTGCCCGCGATGATGACCTTCAACATTTTTACAACGCTTTCACCTGTTTTTCGCAGGCAGCTTTCACCTCTTTCGCCTTTTCGTCTGCCGGATTCAGTTCGATGGTTTTGTCGAATGAAGGGATTGCATCGCTGAATTCCTTCTTAGCTTTAGCAATTTCTGCCACGTATCCGGGATCTTTGGCGTCCTTAAATTTCTTGGAAGTTATCTTATCGATGGCTCCCTTCAGGATTGCATTACCACTGTTATAATGACTCACTCCCTCTGCGAAGTAGGTCTTGGACATTTCAACTTTGAACTTGGCATTCTCAGGGAATTTTGCCAGCCCTTCGCTGATAGCTTTTAAAAATTCATCGTTTTTCTTTTGAATTTTAAAGACGACTGCCTTGTTAAAAAGGGCATCTTCGGCTTTAAAATTATTGGCTGCACACAGGTCGAAATATTTAATCGCCTTTTCGTAATCCTTAATCTGGAATGCGCAGATGGCACAATTGTAAAACATACCATAATCGGCAGGGGCGGTACCCCAGACGGCAGCAGCTTTCTCGTAATTTTCGAGTGCTTTGGCGTAATCTTTGGCTTTTAATGCATCGTTTCCGGCATTGTACAATTTTGCAGACTCCTGAGCAAAAAGCGACACAAAACCCAGGCACAAGACTAAAATAACAGCAATCTTCTTCATAAAAATCAATCTTAAGAGGTTAGAATAAAATATGTTCTTCTCAAAACTAAAAACAATTTCGAGAATATCAAGCAGCTAGTGAAGTATTTTGTCTGAAGTTGATCTTCTATTTCTATTTTCCGTTGGCGACAAATTTGATCCCAAACGAGAAAATATTGGCATTCAGGCCATCACTGCGGTTATAATGACTGAATTTAAGATTGGCATTTTTAAATCCGAGCGAAAAGATCCGGAACTTCGAGAAAATGTCGGTATAGTTAAGGGCAAGACTATATTGTTGACTGTTGAATTTCGACAAATCATAGTCTGACGTGTAATATTGTTCTGTCGAAAGATGTGTCTCAAATGGGGCAAAATAATAAATCTGATTCTGGAGATAAAAGCGGTAAGAGGGCGTTATGCTAAACGACTGACTAAACCTGACAGGAAGATCAACATTAAAGGTGTGGGCCTTCAGTCCCCAGTTATCGACATAATAGCGATAGAAACCTTTCAGGACAAACCACTCATTGATGTAATAACTCGCCCGTGCACCAACGGGTAATTTATAACGGGAATTTGGTAATTTCTCAATAGCGTCTGCCAACTGATAGACCTGGTGATTATCTGGAGATGTATAAATCGGAATATTGCTGACACCTCCGATATAGTAATTGGGCTTATCGGCAAAATACATGCGCTGATAAGGTGTCGAAAGCATACCTTCCTGCATAACCAGGTCAAAGAACAGGGCCAGCTGTAATTTTTGAGTCATGATCTGGGAAAGAAAGAAGGACAAGGTATAGGAGTTCCGGCCTTTCTGATCCCATTCTTTGAATCCTGAAGGTAGGTATGATGTTGTAACATTTCCTGACTGATCGTATACTTTTATCCCTTTGAAATAGCCATACGACTGAAAATTAGCACCATAATCTGTGTATTCTCTCAACTCAGTGGGATAGATTGGTTTCCACTTGTCGAGGAAAGCGTTTCCTTTTAGTCCGATTTCAGTATTTTTATCATTGAACAGTCCGGTGACATTACCGCCAAAACCGAATGAAGTATAATCGTATTCCTTGGAGAAGGAGAGATTTGATCCCCACATAAAATTGCGGCTATCTGAGCTATGGCTATAATCTGTGTGGACAGCCTTCAGTACATCGCTTTTTGAGGCTCCTGTCGATGCAAGCCAGGGTGTACCTATTGTTTTGTAAGTTGTGGGAGTAATGGGACCTGTTGGTGGGGTATAGACTGTTCCCCCGCCACCTCTGGAAGCACTTGTGATGTTTGTTAAATTACCGCTTTTGTAAGTTGTTGGGACTGACCAAAAAGGGTTGATATTACTAGAAGATGCTGATGTATAGGCAGATATTCCTGCATCGATAGTCAGAACATCGTTCGCATTCAGGGGGATGCTCAAAACAATGGTTGGGGTGCCGTTGGTGAGTTTTTCAGTTCCAATGCCACCATTGACTGGAGAATGGATGCCGTCCTGGTTGTATAGACTCATGAGAAAGTCAACCTCCGTAGATTCCAACACCCTCTTCTTGTAAACCAGGGAAGAATCGGAAATCTGTGCTGCAACAAATTGATTGCCAGCGAATATGGTAAATACGATTATGAAAATTCTCTTCATCATAAGGATTAATTACAACCGCAACCGCCACCTGTTTTACCTCCATTGGCTCCTGAAGCGCCTTCACGGTAGACTTGAAAATTGCTTTCAAACCGCTCATTCTGATGAGCGGCCAATTTCATATCCGGATCGTTCAGGTAGATCTTTTTATATTCCTTGACGGCCACGCAGGAGGACAGGAGCATCACTATGCATATCAATGCCAAAATTTTCTTCTTCATTGTTTGACGGGATCTAATTTTATATGATCTGACTTGTATATTTTACCCTGATCGTCGACAACCACATACTCAAGGCCTTTAAATTGTTTTATTACATTGATTCCTACATCTTTCCCCATTACAAAGATGGCTTTCGTGAGTGCAGTAGAGAGTTCGGCATTTGGTCCGAAAAGGGTAACACTGGCGATCCCGTGAACGGGCCAGCCGGTACGAGGATCAATGATATGGGTGTATTTAATGCCGTTAAATTCAACGAAATTTTCATAATCGCCTGAAGTCCCGATGGCGTCGCCTTCAAAGGCAAACCAGGAGAAGACTTTCTCTTTATTGAACGGATTCGTTATGCCGATCATCCATGGTTTCCCATCCGGTTGATGGCCCCAGGTGGTAAGATCACCGGAAGCATTGATGATTCCGCCCTTGACTCCCATAGATTTCAGCAATTCAGCGCTCTTGTCGGCCGAATAGCCCTTGCCAATTCCACCGAATCCCAGGCGCATACCCTTGAGTTTTAGATATATCGTCTGATCCTGTTTATTAAGGATAATATTCTTATACCCAATTTTTGATGCAGCGGCGGCAACTTCCTCTTTTGAAGGCAATTGTTTCATCGAACCGTCAAATTTCCATATCTTGTTCATGGAGGCCCAGGTCATATCGAATGCACCATCCGTTAATTCGGAAATCTTGATGCTCCGCACAATTAGATCGAAGACTTCCTTGTCGACTTTAACCGGCTTGATGCCGGCATTCCTATTTACTTCCGAAATCTGGGTGGTCGAATCCCATTCAGAAATCAGATGTTCTATTCTTGAAACCTCGTTTGCAGCAATGTCAATGAATTTGTCACCATCCTTCTGGTTTGAGGCAATGACAGTTATTTCGAACCTGCATCCCATTAACGTAAGTTTTCGGCTAAACTTTTCCTGGCCTGAAGAAATTAACGGCAGGAGAAGAATCAGGTATGGAAGGAAAACTTTCAACGTTAATTTTTTTCGAATGAGTGAAGCAAGGCAATGTATTCTTTGGGGCTCACATTTTTAAAGCCTGTGGAACCGAGTACTTTCCCATTTTTATCCAGAACAAGAACCAGCGGGAAAAGGCCTTGTTTGTTGTACGTCTCGGCAAGTTTATCATTCACTTCCTGCTGTTCCTTGGGAAGGGCGTTCGCCTTTCGCTTTGGAAAATCGGCCCGATACATGACAAAATGATCTTTTGCGTAATCAATAAAATCCTGCGACGACCAGATAGTCTTTTCAAGTTTCATACATGGAATACACCAGTCAGATCCTGCAAATGTCAGGACGATGTCTTTCTTTTCCCGGTCAGCTTTAGCTTTTGCAGCATCAAAGTTTGGTTCCCATGTCTGGGCGGAAACCAGGGATGTCAGGGATAACAACATAGATGTAATTAAGGTTCTTGTCATCTGTAAATAGGTATATAAATACATAATCGTGCAATATTACAATTTGACCCTCGAAATTCATGAGGGTCAAACGTTAATTTTCTACAAAAATCAATAATAAACTGTCTGATGGATACCCTTTTATGCAATTCCCAAAGAAACGAGATATGGAATCCGGAATTATAAAAAATTCTTATCCAGAAACTCCTGAAATTTATCTTTATATTGTTCGCTTACAGGGATATAAGTCTTTCCGAAGATGATGCGGCTTCGTTCAATGGTCTCAATTCTATCTAAGTTGACGATGAACGAGCGGTGCACCCGCATAAATTTCTCTTCGGGAAGTTTATTTTCCAGAGATTTGATGGAGTTGAGCGACAATACCGGCTTATCGGTCCCGGTAGTATAAACTTTAATGTAGTCTTTCAAGCCTTCAATGTAAAGGATATCGTTGAAGTTGATGCGACGTATTTTGTATTCTGATTTTAGAAATAAAAACTGGTTGTTTGCCTCGATCGACGGAATGGCAGTTGCTTCAAGTTCGGCCATTTTATGAGCCTTCCCCGCAGCTATGAGAAATTCTTCGTAGCTGAAGGGTTTCAGCAGGTAATCCACGGCATTCAGTTTAAATCCCTGGAGAGCATATTTTTCGTAGGCCGTCGTGAAAATGACTTTCTGGTCTCCTTCCAGTGTTCTGGTAAATTCGATTCCTGTCAGATCAGGCATCTGAATGTCCACAAAGATGAGCTCGGCCTCATTTTCCGAAAGAAATTCAATGGCATCCAGTGGATTGTCGAATGATCCTACCAGCTCAAGATAAGGAGTCTTTCTGACATAATCACTTACCAGCTTAAGCGCAAGAGGCTCATCATCAATGGCTATTGTTCGCAGCTTCATACCGGTAGCTTTTGTTTTGTAATGAAGAGTTCCACCTTGAAGGCAGTCTCAGAACTTTCAATCTTTAAATAATGTTTATCCGGAAACAGCAGTCCAAGGCGTTTCCTTACATTTTCGAGTCCGATGCCGGAATGCTGCATATCCCCCGACCGTGCACTGTTTCCAAGGCTATTTTCGGCAGTGAAACGAATCTGCTCATGTTCAATTTCCATCTTTATTCTGATAAATGAAGGATCACGGTGACTGATCCCGTGCTTGAACGCATTCTCGATGAAGGGGATAAATAAAAGCGGGGGAATGGAAAAGTCCGTAAAATCTTTTGGAAAATCAATTTGCAGATCGACTTTTGGATTAAGACGCAGCTTCATCAGATCGATGTAATTATGCATGAAGTCTATTTCGTGACTCATTTGTGTCTCTCCGTTTTCTGATTCATAAAGCAGGTAACGCATCAATTTTGACAATTTCAGAACAGACTCCTGGGCTGTCGCTCCGTCGATACCTATCAACGAGTAGATGTTATTCAGCGTGTTAAAGAAAAAGTGGGGACTGACCTGATTTTTTAGGAACGCCAGTTCGGAGTGCAGTTTCTCTTTCTCCAGCTCTTTCTGTTTCTTCTCGTTCTCTTTCAGTTTATCGGTCACACCAAGGCCAATGGCAAAGCCGGAAAGCAGCAAAGAAGAAGCAACATGGGAGAAAAAACCGAAAATCTTCATCGATGGGCGGAAACCGTCTCCTTTTTCATTCATCCGCTTCATCGCCTCCGTGAGTTTATCCGGATCACCTGGATTTTGAAAGTAATCGCCCACAATACTTGTAATAAAATAGGTCGCAAGAATGAGCCCGATCAAAATCAGGAAGTAGGCAAGTTTCCTGTCCTGAAGAAAGAATCTGGGTACCAGCCACAAGTATCCCAAATAGAAAACGAGTCCGGCTGCGAAAGTATGCAGATAGAATTCATAAACCCGGTGATAATTTGTTGCTCCGTAAGCATTGTGCATGTAAAGCGGGATGATAATGACAATAATCCAGGCTATTATATGCAGGGACCAACTGATCCATTTGTTGGATAAGGAAAATGATCTGGCCATTTTTTCTCTTTTTTTCAAAGATAATAATTTCGATACGCAAACTTATTCGTAACGCAAGGCGTCAATCGGATTCAGGTTGGAGGCTTTCTTTGCAGGATACCAACCGAAGAAGATTCCAATAGCGGCACATACCAGGAAGGAGACTACGACGGATTCTGTCATAATGACGACCGGCCAGCCCATCAGGGAGCCAACCACGGCACTGATCACATATCCTAATCCGATACCTATAATTCCACCGACCACACTTAACATGGTAGATTCAATCAAAAATTGCATCAGGATATCCAGGCCTTTACCACCTATTGACATACGCAGTCCGATTTCTCGGGTGCGTTCTGTCACAGACACATACATGATATTCATGATCCCGATTCCGCCGACCAGGAGAGAAATTCCGGCAATTGCACCCAATAAGGTCGTTAGTACATCGCTGATGGAAGTAAAAGTCTTCACAAGTTCAGACTGTGACATCACACGAAAATCATCATCTTCGGGTTTGGAAATCTTGTGCTGTTTGCGCATAACGGCCTGCATCTCGGCTATCGCAGCATCGGTTTTATCTTCACTGATTGCAGATGTATAAATCCCCTGGATGAAGTCAATAGCCAGAAACCTGCGCTGAACAGTTGTGTAGGGTGCAATCAGCAGATCGTCCTGATCCTGACCAAAAGAGTTCTGACCCTTCTCGCTCAGCACTCCGATCACTTTCATAGGTATATTCTTAAACCTGATAGTTTGTCCGATGGGGTCCACACCTTTCGGAAATATTTTTTCAACAACGGTTTTGCCAATCAGGCAAACTTTGGCCAATGAGACAATTTCCTTGTCCGTAAACATCCTGCCATTGTCTACCAAAAATTTCTTAATACCCAGGTATTCCGCGTTGGCTCCATAAATGGTTGTCGGCCAGTTTTCATTGCCAAATACAGCCTGTCCGCCGGTTCTGACTTCCGGAGATATTGCCGAAATATTCACACACTGTTGTTTGATGGCTTCCAGGTCTGTCATCTTAAGAGACATGGCACCGGAATTCCCCATTGCGACACCACCCCTTTGCTGGGATCCCGGCATGATGAAAACCAGGTTAGAACCCATACTTGACATCTGGTCCTGGATACTTTTTTTAGACCCCTGTCCAATGGCAAGCATGGCTATTACGGATGCTACCCCGATGATGATGCCTAGCATGGTTAGAAATGCCCTGAACTTATTGCGCATCAGTGCATTCTTGGCGATTTTTAAGAGATTTGAATAATTCATCGTTTTTCGGTATTAAGCTTCCTGGTCGACAAGAGGCAGTGTCCTCAGCATTTCTGAGGCCAGCGTTTTTTCTTCCAATAATTGTTCCTTCGTTACCCAGCCATCGCGGAAAATAATGTTCCGGGTGGTTAGTTTGGCGATATCCGGTTCGTGGGTTACGAACACGATTGTCTTTCCTTCATCGCTATTCAGCCGTTGAAAAAGCTCCATGATTTCGTAGGAGGTTCGGGTATCCAGGTTTCCTGTGGCTTCATCCGCGAGAATCACCACCGGATCGTTTACCAGTGAACGGGCGATGGCTACACGTTGCTGCTGACCGCCTGAAAGCTGGTTGGGCATGTGGTGCATCCGGTCTGCCAAGCCGACCGCTTCGAGCGCTGCAATGGCTCTTTCTTTCCGCTCTTTCGATTTAATCCTGTCGTTGTAGAATAGCGGCAGTTCAACATTCTCGAGGGCTGAAGTCCTGGATAACAGGTTGTAAGATTGGAAAACGAACCCCAGCTTTTCATTTCTCAAAGTCGCTAACTCATTCTTATTCAGACCAGAAACACTCACTCCATCTATTTTATATTCTCCTGACGTTGGCTTATCGAGACAACCGAGGATATTGAGCATTGTTGATTTACCGGACCCGCTGGCTCCCATGATGGCGACGAATTCTCCCTTTTGAATCCGGATATTGATTCCTTTCAGTGCGCGGACAGTCACGTCGCCCACATAAAAATCCTTCTTCAGGTTGATGACTTCTATAATTGTATTTTCCATTTTTTTACTTTTTTTGTCCCGGACGTTGGGGCATGAACGGGCTCTTGGCTGCGACTTTTGTTGTCGCGGTTGCTTTCTCTGCCGCCAAGGAAAGAATAATTTCATCCCCTTCGTTCAATCCGGAAACCAGTTCGTAATTTATTCCGTCATTCTCACCGATCTTCACCTCTTTGCGCTGAATTTCATGACCGTTTTTTGTCCAAATGAAACTTTTTTTCTGATCACCCCTTGCGGCGACCGGCAAGTTGGGAGCCATTCCGCCTCGTACACTCTCCGGCAGGGATTTCAGGTAACCTAAATATAACGCTTCGGTAGGCGTGAATCTTATAGCCTTACCAGGAAGCACGGGTATGTCCTTCTTCTCATTCACGTAAATGGTAGTGCTTGCGGTCATCCCGGGCAACAGCTTTGTTTCCGGATTTGGCGCCTGAATGATAACGGTGTATGTCACTACATTGGAAGTAACGATTGGTTGCTTCCTGATCTCGGAGACAAAACCTGCAAATTTCAAGTCAGGAAAGGCATCAACGGTAAACTCTACACGCTGATTCATATTGACATGACCTATATCGGCCTCATCTACCTTCGCCTCCACACGCATCTGGGTCAGGTCATTGGCAATGGTGAAAAGGGTTGGCGTGTTGAAGCTGGCGGCAACTGTCTGTCCCTCGTCGACCGCACGATTAAGGATGACTCCGTCTATCGGGGAATAGATACGGGCATAGGCCAGATTGATCCTATTCTTCTCATAGACTGATTTGGCATTTTTAAGAGATGCCAGGGCATTGTTATAGTTATATTCTGCCAGGTCAAAATCGGATTGCGCAATCAGTTTTTTCCCAATCAGTATTTTGTAGCGGTCGTAGGTCGACTTCTGGTACTTTACCTGCGCCTCAGCCTGGTCAACAGTAGACTTTGACTGATCAAGCTGCGCCAGAAGCGGCGTCTCATCCAACTGCGCCAGCAGTTGCCCTTTCTTTACCTGGGAATTAAAATCCACCAGGATCTTCTCAATCACTCCTGAAACCTGAGTTCCTACGGAGACAGTTTTAATTGCCTCCAGCGTACCGGTGGCAGTAATGGTGTTACTAATGGTTCCCTTGCCAACTTTTACAGTTTCGAAGGAATAGGTTTGATCCGTATTCCTCAGCAACGTGAAGGCGAGGACGGCAAAGACAATAATTGTTAAAGCCGAGACAATGATTATATTCTTCTTTTTCATGGTAATATGTATTTGAAATATTTTTTAGAGTACAAGCGGGATTCCTTTGTAGAAATCAAGAACTTTATAACTGAAAATCAGGTTAAATCTGGATTGAAGTAATTTACTTTCGGATGTGATCAGGCTGGTTTTCTGGACTAAATAATCGACTGAGTTCAGCAATCCAACCTTAAATTTTTCGTCTGTAACATTATAAGACTCCCTGCTTGACTGCAGTCCTTCCAGCCCGGCAGCATATTCCGTTCTGGCTGATTCAACATCAACACACGCCTGTTCAATCTCCTTCCGGAGCGTGTTTTTGGTGTTGATGAGATCTAGTTCCGCATTGGAGACCGCAATACCGGCAACTCCGACATTAGTCTTTACCAGCTTTTTCTGAAATATTGGTATGGATAGCGATAAACCAATTGAAGGATTGATTTTATCCTTCAGCTGGCTGGAATAGTCAGTCCCTCGTAACAGGCTGGAATACCCTGTCGACAGACCAACACCCATTGAAATCGATGGCAGGTAATCGGCTTTCGCGATATTCACATTGATAGCTGCGCTCTCCTTGTTCAATTCCGCATTTTTGATCTGTGGTTTAATTCCAATCGCCATATTATAAATCTCCTGTGCATTGGGTAGGTCGGATTTTATAAGCAAACTGTCCAGATTCGGCCTGACAACTTCAAACCCCTGTTCGACAGGCAGTTCCATGAGTTGCATGAGGGTTACCTTGTTGATTGATAACTGACTCTGAGCGGTAGCGAGGGTTGATTTCTCAGTTGCAAGTTCGGACTTGATCTGCAGGTAATCAGCCATAGAAATGACTCCCAGATCCACGCGTTCCTTCGCGAGGGCAAGTTGTTCTGTAGTCGACTCAATTTGTTTTTCGGCATTGCTTACATTTTCATAACCATACAGTACCTGCAGGTAGGCGTTCAGAATATTCAATCCGACGGATTCCCTGACTGACTCAGAATAATAATGTCCACTCGACAGGTTGATTTCAGCCTGTTTGATCTTGTTGGAAACCTTCCCGCCATTAATCAGCACGACATTCGAATTGACAGAATAGTTTGTGCTGTTTGAACCATTACTGCTACCGTATTGTCCGGTAGTTGAATCGAATCCTTTGTACCAGTTAAAGTTCTGGCTGACAGAAGCGTTAAGAGAAGGCAAACGGCTGGCCTGAGCCTGCTCGGAATAAAGCTGATTTTGTTTGTTGGACAGGTCAGCTTTTTGTACCTGGATGTTCCTGTTAAGGGCGTAATTGATACATTCTTCCAGTTTCCAGGACTTTCCCTGTGCATTGCCTGAATATCCTGACAGGAGCATTAGGAGTCCGGTAATAATTAAATTTGTTTGTTTTGTCTTCATAACATGATTTTCAATTTGAAGCAAATTAACACCAAGCTCACCACCTTTGAAACCAGGATCGACTGTTTGGCGGTTTTTACCGACGTTTTGCCTATTTATATCGAAATTATAACAGACAAAAGGGCAAAATTCCGATTGAAATACCCATCCCGACTTGTCGGGACTAACCGAAAATGATTATGTGGGTATTCCATGCGACCATTGAAAGACAAAATATAAACGCATGAAAGTGCTAATATTATATTAATTACAACCTGTACTGATCTTCAAAAAATTGTAAATTTGTAAAATACCATGGTACTTATTTAAAAGTGATCAGCTTATGGCATTCGATATAAATTCGCAAAGATTCAAAGGATTGAGTGCGTCTGCTGTCTCAGAGAAGCAGGCGAAGGAAGGTCTTAACGAACTCCCCTCTTCAAAACCCAAAAATTTTCTGGCTCTTGCATGGGTTATCGTCAAAGAGCCTATGTTTATACTGCTGGTTGCCTGCGGTTCGCTTTACCTGGTTTTAGGTGACGTGCAGGAAGGACTAATGTTACTGGGTTTCGTCTTCGTGATTATGGGTATCGAATTTTACCAGGAAAAGAAGACGGAAAAAGCGCTGGATGCCCTGAAAGATCTGGCTAGTCCCCGGGCTTTGGTGATTCGGGAAGGAATTGAAAAACGTATTGCAGGAAGAGAAGTCGTGACCGACGATCTGGTTGTTCTTCAGGAAGGCGACCGGGTACCGGCAGATGCAACGGTCCTGTATTCCGTCAACCTGATGGCCGATGAATCGCTCCTGACCGGGGAGTCCGTACCGGTTAGCAAGTCCGAATGGAATGGGACTGATATTTATTGTCAACCCGGTGGTGATGAGCTGCCATTCGTCTATTCCGGATCGATGATTGTACAGGGTAATGGGGTGGTACGGATCACCTCTATCGGTTCCAATACAGAAATCGGAAAGATTGGAAAGGCGCTTGACTCTGTTGTGGAAGAACCTACTAAACTCAAGACCGAGATGGGCATCCTGGTCAGAAGACTGGCCATCATCGGTGTTTCACTCTGTCTGATTGTGATCCTAGTTTTTACCCTCACCCGCGGCGATTTATTACAAGGATTCCTTGTGGGAATTACGCTGGCAATGGCCATGTTGCCTGAGGAATTCCCGGTAGTGCTCACTATTTTTATGGCGCTGGGAGCCTGGCGGATGTCTAAGAAAAATGTTCTTACCAGGAAACCATCGGCGATAGAGACCCTGGGTTCCGCAACCGTACTCTGTACCGATAAAACCGGGACGCTGACGCAGAATAAAATGACGGTCAGCAGATTATACAACGGCAACAACTTCAATAAAGTCAATCATTCAACACCTTTCCCTGAAGAATTTCACGAAATAATTGAATACGGCATCCTGTCGAGTCAGACCAATCCTTTCGATCCGATGGAAAAAGCCATTACCGTCATGGGCGAGGCGTTCCTGAAAAACACTGAGCATATCCATACCGACTGGCAGATGGTCAAAGAATATCCTTTGTCTAAAGAGTTACTGGCGATGTCGCGTGTTTTTACCAATTCGGAGAATCAGCAGCAGACGATTGCAGCCAAGGGTGCCCCGGAAGCAATTTTCGATCTTTGTCACCTGTCACAGGAACGGAAGATAACCTACGAAGCGGCCATCTCCGAAATGGCTTCCGATGGGCTGAGGGTGCTCGGAGTGGCGAAGTCGATGATTGGAAGCGAGAACTTACCTGATATCCAGCACGATTTTAAGTTTGAATTTATCGGGTTGATTGCCTTGTCAGATCCAATCAGGGAGACCGTTCCCGCAGCGGTTGCAGAATGCTACAAAGCCGGCATTAGGGTGATTATGATTACCGGAGACTATCCTGTGACAGCCATGAATATTGCAAAAGAGATTGGGCTGAAAAACTCGGATGTGGCTATCAGCGGACCGGAGTTACACGCGATGTCGGAAGAGGAGTTGTGCAAACGTATCCGGGAGGTGAATGTATTTGCCCGGGTTGTTCCGGAGCAGAAACTGAAGATCGTCAATGCCCTGAAGCGAAATAATGAAATAGTGGCCATGACGGGCGATGGAGTGAATGATGCCCCTGCCCTGAAGGCCGCCCACATCGGAATCGCGATGGGTGAAAAAGGTACCGACGTGGCCCGTGAAGCCTCTTCTCTGGTGTTGATGGATGATAATTTTGCCTCGATTGTCGGGGCGGTGAAAATGGGAAGACGTATTTTCGACAACCTGCAGAAGGCACTGGCCTATATTTTTGCCATTCACGTACCAATTGCCGGATTGTCTCTTATCCCAGTATTCTTCTCCAACTTGCCGCTGATTTTATGGCCGGTTCATATTGTCTTTCTCGAGCTGATCATCGATCCGGCCTGTTCTGTCATCTTTGAAGCTGAAAAGGCAGAGAGAAACGTGATGGATCGGCCACCCAAAGCTTTCGATGATCCATTCTTCGGGGCAAAAAAGATCTGGCTAAGTTGTTCACAGGGAATCGGGATTCTGGTCATCGTTTTTGCCGTTTACCTCATAGGACTAAGACTCAATTACTCTGAAAAAGAGGTCCGGGCACTGGCATTTACTACCCTGATTGCAGCCAATATTGCCATTATTCTTTCGAATCGTTCGTGGTCACGAAATATTTTTCAGATACTGGTAACGACCAACAAAACAGTAAAATGGGTTGTAGGTGGTGCCATTGGATTCCTGCTGCTGACATTGAATGTTCCCTTTTTGCTGAACCTGTTTCAGTTTGAGAGAATCAGCTTTGTCGAAGCGATCATCTGCGTCGCTGCCGGAACTTCCAGCATTATCTGGTTTGAGTTTTATAAGGTATTCAGGTCCAGGTAAATAGAATTCTCGAGAATCTGCGTTCCTATTAAAATCAGACATTATTGTCTCCTTCCCGGATCTGCACCCTCCTGATTTTACCGCTGATGGTCTTGGGCAACTCGGTGACAAACTCGATGATGCGTGGATATTTGTATGGGGCGGTCACTTTTTTGACGTGTTCCTGCAATTCCTTAGCCAGTTCATCACTGGCATGGTAGTTTTTCGACAGGATGACGGAGGCTTTTACTACTTGTCCGCGGTCGGGATCGGGCACCGCTGTAATGGCGCACTCCAGCACGGCCGGGTGTTCCATCAGGGCACTCTCCACCTCGAAGGGACCAATCCGGTAACCTGAACTCTTGATCACATCATCGGCTCGGCCGACGAACCAGTAATATCCGTCTTCATCCCGCCAGGCCATGTCGCCGGTGTAATAGATATTGTCGTGCCAGACTTTCCTGGTAAGCTCATTGTCGCGGTAGTATCCGTTAAACATCCCTGTCGGCTTCTGGTCTGTATAGATGACGATCTGTCCCTCGTCGCCCACTTCGCAGGAAATTCCGTTTTCGTCCAGCAGATCAATATGATAGCCGGGAGAAGGTTTCCCCATGGAGCCCGGTTTTGGATCCATCCAGGGATAAGTCGCGAGGGCCACCGTGCATTCTGTCTGCCCGTAACCTTCCATCAGCTTGATACTTGTCTCCTCCAAAAATTGCTTATATACCTCAGGATTAAGAGGCTCACCTGCCACGACGCAATATTTCAGGGCACCCAGATCGTACTTACTTAAATTCTCCTTAATCAGGAAACGGTAGATGGTTGGAGGGGCACAGAAGGTTGTAACCCTGTATTTCTCGATGACCTCCATCAGGTTTTTGGGGACAAACTTATCATAATCGTAAGTCATCACGGCACTGCCGGAGAGCCATTGACCATAGAGTTTTCCCCAGGCTGATTTGGCCCAGCCGGTATCGGCAACCGTGAAATGCAGTCCGTCGTCCTGTACGTTCTGCCAATATTTTGCGGTAAGGATATGTCCCAAAGGATACATAAAGTTGTGATTCACCATCTTGGGCATTCCCGTAGTACCAGAGGTGAAATAGAGGAGCATGATGTCGTCGTTTTTCGAGGCCTGATCACCCTGTGGACGGGCAAATTCTGCCGGACTGTTTTCCATCCCTGTGTTAAAGTTGAGCCATCCTTCGCGATCCAGCCCAATCAAAGCTTTCGTCTTTAAGGTCGGCGACTTCTCTTCACACTCCTCTACATGCTGTATCACTTCGGTTTCCGGGACGCAGACGATCATTTTAATATCGGCGGCATTGTTGCGGTAGACCAGATCTTTGGTACTGAGCAGGTGTGTTGCCGGGATGGTGATAGCACCGATCTTATGAAGTGCCACAGCGCAGAACCAAAATTCGTACCTCCTCTTCAGGATCAGCATCACCGGATCGCCCTTGCTTATACCCGCCGACAGAAAGAAATTAGCCGCCTTGTCGCTCTGCTTTTTCATCTGACCGAACGTGAAAATTGCCTCTTCACCCTTGTCGTTGCACCAGACCATGGCGATCTTTTCGGGGGTCTTCATGGCTATTTCATCCACTATATCGAAGGCAAAATTGAAATTGGCAGGGATGTGGATCTTGAAGTTCTCGGTGAAATCCTGGTAGGTTTGGAAGGATGTTTGGGTGAGGTATTTATCTAACATAAGAAAGTGAAAAGTGAAAAGTGAAAAATTGCCTGCGGATTGCAAATCCGCAGGAGCGAGCTTCCGGTCCCTGAGCCTGCCGAAGGGCCCTTCGACAGGCTCAGGGACCGGGAGAGGCCGAAGGATCGAAGGTCGAAAGACGATTAGGTGACTATGGCGAGGAAGCGGGAGTGTTGGTTGTTGAGGGCTTTCATGGCATGCTGGTAACCCGAATCGAAGTAGATCGAATCGCCTTCATTCAGAGTGATCTCATGACCATCGACGATGACCATCAGGATCCCTTCAAGTACATAATTGAACTCCTGTCCGGGGTGAGAATTAAACTCCGGAGTGCGGTTTTCCTGGTAAGGGGCCACAGTAACGATAAATGGTTCGATCTTTTTGTGGATGAAATTCCAAGCCAGGTTTTCGTAAGTATATTGTTTGCGGCGATCCACATTTAGCCCTTTCCCCTTCCGGACGACAGAATATACATGCAATTTAGGCTGTTCACCACGCAAGAGTGCGGAGAGTTCCATGTTGAAACGATGGGCTATTTTGTACAGGAACCCTACCGGGATATCGGTAGTACCACTTTCGTAGCTATGCAGGAGTTTTGCATCAACCTGCAGC
This sequence comes from Prolixibacteraceae bacterium, assembly GCA_036508555.1. GTDB lineage: Bacteria > Bacteroidota > Bacteroidia > Bacteroidales > Prolixibacteraceae > CAINVV01. The sequence continues at coordinate 27,988 of DATCHD010000023.1, read as the reverse complement.
TCGCTGGCAAAGCTTTCGGCCGAAATACCAGAAATCTCGCGGAGCTCCTTGATTCGTGAGGCAATTAATTGAATCTGATCGGTCATTGGAAGTATTTTTAATTTTGATTATCCGCACCACGGACGGGTTCTGGTGACGGTTTTCAGGCAGTCGATGGCTGTATTGACGTTACTGACGACCTGAAAATCGAACATCCCGACGCAGATGAAATCGGCGCCATTGTTATAGGCCCATTTGAAACCGTCCTCCGGTTCGATGGCGCCGGCTGCCAGGACTTTAAATCCCATCACCGGAACCTTGGTCTGGTTGAGAAATTCGACCGTTCGCTCCGGGAAAAGGCAGAACATGTTGTTGTGGAAGCGGTTATGATCGAGGTATTCCTTGCCGTCGACCTCAAACGGGAAACGGTTTTCTCGTGGATGGGCCGACCAGTACTGATCGTGGTGCATGGTTTTCATGTAATAATCGGGGATGATGCCTTGTTCCTGACAGGCTATAAGCGACTCGACAGAATGTGCCCCCAGTCCGGCGGGATAACCCTGACTACGAATGTGTTCCAGCATTTCGTGAATGACCTCCAGCTTCTTGTCTCGAACCAGCCAGTCGCACCAGTTTCCCTGAACCTGAATGATATCTACGCCATAATCGATGGCTCTGTCGATGTTCGTAAAAAACGACTTTGGATCGGTATTGGGCCCGATCGCCGAAAGCTTCATATTGTCAAGCGGAGGATGTACCTGGGTGATCACCTTGATCTTGCTCCCGGTCATCTTCTTGTATTTCTCCAGCAGCGGATTCGAGGCGAAGCCGATATTGATGGTGTTAATACCAGCTTGCTCGGCCAGCATCAGCGTTTCGTACACTTTCTGTTCTGTATTGTATGCCTTGAAGAGGGTGGAGACATAGATCAGGTCGCGTGAGTGAGCCCATCCCCCGATCAGGTTGCCACCTGCTATGAGCCGGCTGATCTCGTGCTTCCCGATTTTTCCTTTGGGTAGATCGCCTTTAAGCTCGGTCAGTGCGGTCTGTTTTACCTGAATGGTGGCGCCGGTCATCACATCGACGCCGTAGGTTTTGAGATTATGCATGGCGCCCCAGCCGATGACTCCTAAGGCGGGAATTGTTGCCAGATTTTTGATCGCCTCCCGGCGGGAAGCACTGCTTTGTGGTTCCTTCTTGAGGTTTTTACGGCTTTCATGGCAGTGTAAGATCAGCTGATCGAGCCCAAAACCGCTTTCACGGTAGATAAACAGGAAGATAAGGATGGCCGCTTCGATGAAGATTTTGTCGACAATAAAGAGGTGTCCGTCGGCCGGATTGAGCATCGGATTGCCAAAAGGGGGATAAGCAAAATAGTAAAGAATCAACAGTGCGGCGCCGAAGAGCGATGCCAAACGACTGAAAAATCCGATGAAGAGCGCCAGTCCGATGAACAGCAGACCATACATATTTATGATATCCGTAAACTTTAAGATTGCCGGTGAGGCCGCAATGAAATGGTAAAACCCGGAAAAGAAGCCAGAGGTATTGCGCAGAAAACCGGCGGCTGTCCAGTTATCTTGCAATATTTTGGAAATTCCTTCATACAGGAAGTGCCATCCAATGGCAGCGCGGAGGATGGTGATCAACAATTTCTGGGTATTCTTCATCTGATAAAGTTTAACTGTCCGGATTCGAAGAGCCAGCTGATTTAGTTTTAGTCCGAATTTTTTCATCACTGATCTCCCAAACAAAAATAAAGAATTAATTTGCACTACGGTCCCCATTTCCCATTTTTCAGTTCTATCGTACTGCTTTCTATATTTGTGTACTAATTTAACTATATCTCAGGCACAACGAAGCATTGATGGTTTATGATCTTAATTTAAATTAAGTTTGCCAGAAAAATAGTCTACATTATGAAAATCAGAATTACCAGGGCACTGTCCATCGCAACTTTCCTGTTTCTGTCTTTTTTCTATACTGTTCAGGCCCAGATACTTAAACCGGTCAAATGGTCGTTCAAAACCAAAATTACCGGTGCCAATACGGCAGAACTTCAGTTTATTGCCAGTATCGACAAGGGTTGGCACCTTTATTCCCAGCACCTGGCCGAGGGAGGACCTTTGCCAACAGAATTCAAAATCGAAAAGAGTGCTGGCATCGAAATGGTAGGGGCCGTCGGTGAACCCAAACCAGAGGAATTCTTCGACAAGATGTTTTCGATGAAGGTGCAGTTCTTTAGTACTGCGGTCACTTTCATTCAAAAGATTAAAGTCCTGACCGACAAACAATTGACAGTCAGAGGCAACCTAAGTTACCAAGCCTGTAACGATGAAAGCTGCATCCCCGGGGAATTGGAATTCACCTTTGAGGTTCCCGGAGCCAAGACCGGGGCCAAACCGGCTGCGGATTACAAATCCGCAGCAGCAGCCCCCGCAGCAGCAAATAAAGCTGCAGCAGATTTGAAGCATGACGCTGCAGCAGATTTGCAATCTGCTGCCTCAGCATCTGCACAAGTTGCGGCGGATTACAAATCCACCGCAGCTGCATCCGTTCCCGCAACTGCATCCGTTCCCGCAGCTGCATCCGCCAGCAACGACGAATTCACCGGCAAGAACCGCTCGCTATTGTGGTTCTTCCTCCAGGCCTTCTTCTGGGGTTTACTGGCCATATTTACACCCTGTGTTTTTCCGATGATCCCCATGACGGTCTCCTATTTCATGAAAAGCGGATCCCAGGGGAAAATTCAGGCCTTGGTTTATGGCTTTTCGATCATCGCAATTTATGTTATTTTCGGAGTGCTGATTTCCGTTCTGTTTGGCGCAGACTTTGGCAACTGGCTCAGCACCCACTGGATTCCCAATGTACTTTTCTTCCTGATTTTCGTGATTTTTGCAGCCTCATTTTTCGGCTATTTCGAGATAACCATGCCCAGTTGGCTGGTAAACAAAAGTGTGCAACAGGAGGACAAAGGCGGTACGATGGGTACCATTTTCATGGCCTTCACCCTGGTGCTGGTATCCTTTTCCTGCACCGGTCCAATCGTAGGCACTGTGGTGGTACAAGCCGTCGGCGGAGCAATTCTCAAACCCGTTATCGGTATGCTCGGGTTCTCACTGGCATTCGCTATCCCCTTCACGCTTTTCGCTTTTTTCCCGCAATGGCTCAACAAGTTGCCGAAATCGGGCGGATGGCTCAACTCCGTTAAAGTCGTGATCGGTTTCATCGAACTTGCCTTCGCGTTGAAATTCCTCAACGTCCCCGACCAGACTTATCACTGGGGTATCCTCGACAGGGAAGTATACCTTGGTTTCTGGATTGTCATCTTTACCATGATGGGTTTTTACCTGTTGGGCAAGATCAAATTTCCCCACGACAGCGATTATCCAGTGGTCAAATCATTTCCACGATTGCTGCTGATTATCTTCACTTTCACCTTTGTTGTTTACCTGATCCCCGGACTCTTTGGTGCCCCGCTGAAAGGGATTTCAGGCTGGCTTCCACCTACCGAGACTCAAGATTTTGACATCAATGCCATTGTGAGGGACAATCCCGGTAGCGGGCCGGCAATGCATGCAGGGAACATGGCGGAAGCGCCAAAATATGCCGACAGACTGAAACTGCCGCACGGATTGCAGGGATATTTCGATTACGATCAGGCACTGAAAGTCGCAAAAGAATTGAAAAAGCCTGTGTTGGTAGACTTCACCGGTCATGGCTGCACCAACTGCCGCGAGATGGAAAACAGGGTCTGGAGCAATCCGGAAGTACTGAAAAGACTGAGGGAAAACTTCGTGATAGTGGCGCTTTATGTAGACGATAAGGTCATCGAAATGCCGAAGGAAGAGTGGTACATCAACAAGTCAGGCAAGGAAATCAGGCTGCTGGGTAAGAAAAACACCGAGATCCAAACTGATAAATTCGGGACCAATTCACAACCTTATTATGTTATTCTGGACAGCGAAGGAAGGCTTCTGGTCTCCCCACGGGCTTATGATCTGAACATCGAAGGATTCAAGCAGTTCTTGGATGCAGGGGTCGAAGCATATTACATTAAATACCCATGAGCACATGTTCGCACCAACCTAAAATGATAATGTGGGTATTTCATTTGGCCATTGAAAAACAAATTATTATCACATGAATGATGTTGTAACAGCGGACTAAACCAGACCAACCATGAGAATCATCAAAATTACTTTGCTAAGCCTGCTTTTGATTACTGGCTCCAAATCTGTTGTTACGGCACAGCAATCAGACTCAAATTCGGTCCTCCCCGGGCAACATAATTTACAATTTACCAGCCTGGCAACCACCTGGGACGAGGGAATACCCCTTGGTAACGGAATGCTCGGTGCGCTAATCTGGCAAAAAGGAGAACATTTCCGTTTCTCGCTAGACCGCGCCGATCTGTGGGATCTTAGGCCGATGGAGAATCTCAGCAAACCTGAATTCAACTGGAAGTGGGTGCAACAGCACGTAATAGAGAAAAATTACAAACCAGTACAGGAAATGTTTGACCTCCCTTACGACGCCTCTCCGGCACCTTCCAAAATTCCAGGAGCTGCGCTGGAATTTGACACCAAATATATGGGTGAAATCGCCCAGGTATCTCTGACGCTGCAAAATGCCTTGTGCGAGGTGAAGTGGAAAAACGGAACCTCCATGAAGACTTTTGTTGATGCATCCGGTTCCGCAGGTTGGTTCCGGTTTCATAAAGTGGCCAAAGATTTCATCCCTATTCTGGTGCCACCACAATATAAAAAAGAGGGTGTTTCTGAAAATGCCAGCTCTGTAACCGGATTGGATCTGCAGCGGCTGGGATATGAACAAGGGAAAGTAAAACCGTTTCTTGATAAAATAGTTTACCGCCAAAAAGGCTGGAATGGTTTCGAATATGAAGTTGCAGTAACCTGGAAACGGTCAGGCAACACCCTTACCGGCGCCTGGACTATCACAACCAGTCTCTCAGAGAAGGCCGGACAAAAACCTGCAGGTGAACAGATTGCATCATTAGTGAATAGCGATACATTCGAAAGAGCATTCCAATCACACGAAGAATGGTGGCAGTATTTCTGGAGCAAATCTGCGGTTTCCCTGCCAGATCCTATCCTGGAAAAGCAGTGGTACCTGGAGCAATACAAATTTGGATCGGCCGCCCGCGCTGATGCCCCGCCAATTTCGCTGCAAGCCGTCTGGACAGCCGATAACGGGAAACTTCCTCCCTGGAAAGGAGATTTCCACCACGACCTGAACACCCAGCTGAGCTACTGGCCGGCCTACTCTGGCAATCATTTGGACCTGGAAATTGGCTTCCTTAATTGGCTCTGGTCCTGCAGGGAAACCTTCAAGAAATATACAAAAACGTATTTTGGAACCTCCGGAATGAATGTCCCTGGGGTGACCACCCTTACCGGCGAACCTATGGGCGGCTGGATTCAATATTCCTTCGGTCCGACCGTCGGCTGCTGGTTGGCACAACATTTTTATCTCCACTGGGTCTTTACCAGGGATGAACAGTTTCTGCGCGAAAGAGCCTATCCCTGGATCAGTGATGTGGCCATCTACCTCGATGAAATATCAGAAAAACAAGAAAATGGTCTGAGAAAGCTACCGCTGAGTTCCAGTCCGGAGATTTACAATAATTCTTGCAATGCCTGGTTCACCGAAACGACCAATTACGATCTTGCCTTTATCCGCTGGACCTTCGAAAAAGCAGCGGAACTCGCCGGAAAGCTTGGAAAGACAGAAGAAGAAGCAAAATGGAATGCCATATCAAAAGAGTGGCCTCCCTTTGCGCTGGACCTAAAAGGCGGACTGGCCTTTGCTCCGCGCCATTCTTATGTCGAATCACACAGACACTTTTCCCATTTGGTCGGATGGCATCCACTTGGCATCATTGATTGGTCGAACGGACGAAAAGAGCAGCGAATGATAAGGGAAACCCTTCAAACCCTGGAGAGAATCGGACCCGACTATTGGTGCGGATATTCTTATAGCTGGGAAGCAAATCTTTACGCCCGGGCATTCATGGGAGATAAGGCCGCCGGAGCGTTGAGGATCTTTGCTGAAAATTTCTGTCTTCGCAATAGCTTTCACGTGAACGGAGAGCAATTCAACAAGGGATATTCAAAATTTAAGTACCGGCCGTTCACCCTCGAAGGAAATTTCGCTTTTGCAGCTGCGGTACAGGAGATGCTGATTCAAAGCCATACTGGCCTTATCAGGATTTTCCCAGCCCTCCCGGTTGCCTGGAAAGAGGTGTCATTTTCAACCTTAAGATGTCAGGGGGCTTTCCTGGTATCAGCAAAAATGGAGCAAGGAAATGTTACAGGCGTGAAGATCGTCTCAGAAAAAGGAGGCCTTTGCCGGATGAAGAATCCTTTTGGGAGTAATCCCTTTCAGACCAAATGCAGTTGGCCGGGCGAGGTGAAAACCGAGGGTGAAATTCTAATGATACAGTTTCCTGAAAATGGGAAAGTGGAGTTAACGAAACAATAGCCTGGCATCTATAAATATGATCAGATCTCTTCTAAATTTTTAAAATTATGCAAAATCAAAAAAACTGGCACGAAGCTCACAAAGATACATTGAGTTTTGGAAGTCGCTTAGCTGATTCCGTTGCTAAAGGAATGGGGTCCTGGAGTTTTATCATCATTCAAACTATACTCGTTATATTGTGGATGGGATTGAACCTCGTGGGTTATGTTTACCATTGGGATGTTTACCCTTTTATCTTGCTTAATCTGGTATTCTCAACCCAAGCAGCCTATGCGGCACCTATAATAATGATGTCCCAGAATAGACAAAACGATAGAGACCGGGTTCAGGCTCAGGCTGATTATCAAACTAATATCGACGCAAAGCTGGAAATTGAAGCCTTGTCCAAGAAGTTAAATTCACTGGAAGTGGATAAATTGGACAAGATCATCAAAATGCTGGAAGAACAAAAAACGATTATAAAATAACGAAGGAAAGTCTTAACTTTAGGTGAAATTTGCTGATTGCAAAATTGTTTTGTTGTGATACGTTGATTAAATACATGTAACCATTTAATTGTCTATTATGAAAACGATGAAAGTATTTGCGGTAATGTTGACAGTCATTTTTTTGATTGCGAATTTTAACAACATTCAGGCTCAGGGCGGCAATGGCTGGCGTGGAATAAGCGGAGACAATAAAGTAAGCGGATTCGACATCCCTGTAAAATGGCCTGAGCAACTCAAAAGTACCTGGCAGGTAAAGGTTGGCCTGGGAGATGCCTCTCCGGTTTTGGTTAAAAACAAAATTTTCCTGCATGTCATGCAGGATACAACGGAAGTTGCATTGTGTATAAATGCCTCTGATGGAAAAGAGATCTGGAAGACCAGCTTAAATCCTTCGCCAAAGATAACAGGTCCTGCTATTGGGCATCCCGGACCTCGCAGCACACCTTTTGTAACTGATGGGAAAGTCATTACGGTTGGTACCGGTGGAATTGTACATTGTCTGGATGCCAATTCCGGGAAAGTGATCTGGCAGAATGATGCATTTAAGGAAGTGCCGCAATTTTTCTGTGGCAGCTCTCCACTGGTCTTGAATAAGATGTGCATTATCCAATTAGGAGGTAAGACACAAGGCGTTACTGTGGCTTTTGATATCAATACGGGTAAGGAAATCTGGAAACTCGAAGGAATTCCCACAACTTATGCTTCACCTGTTTTAATGAAGACCATCAAAAACACACTTCTGGTGCAATCAGAGACTGATTTGTGTGGAGTCTCAACAGACGGAAAATTGTTGTGGAAAATTCCGTGCCCTGTGCAGCGGATGTTCAATAATGCAAATTCTCCGGTATATGAAGATCAAAATGTTTTGGTTACTGGACAGGGAAGTGGAACAAAATTGATTAGCATCCTAAAACAAGGAGAAACCTGGGAAACAAAAGAAATATGGAAGAATGCGGAATTAGGAGTTTCTTTCAATACACCGATAATTAAGGATGGTTTCATTTATGGTCATGAGGCAAAAAAAGGAGAAATATATTGTTTGAATGCAAAAACCGGAGAAAAGGTCTGGTTTGAAGCTACTCCCCATAATCGCTTCGCTTCCCTAACCGATGCAGGAAAGGTATTGGTGAGTCTTCCCGCAACTGGTAACCTTATTATTATTCAACCTAGTGGGGAAAAATATGTCGAGTTGGCCAAATACAAGGTTTCTGAAACGGAAGTCTATGCTTCTCCCATACTTAACGGAAGCAACGTTTTTGTAAAGGACAAAGAAATGCTGACATCCTGGTCATTGAAATAGGGGTGATATATATGTCTCCTCTTTGTTAAACAAAAAAAGAGGTCGCATTTAGGCAGAAACTTCTCTGGCAACCAATACAGCCCCCAATACTTTTCCTCTTTCATCATTATAAATTGATCCGTTGAATAATACATTGGTTCTCTGACTGTTCATAAAGGTTAACGGGTAACCGATAAGAAAATCTTCAGAAAATACTTGTTGGCAACCTTCACCGGCCTTGTGGACATCGGTGAAATAGTCAAGAAATAATGTGCCAATTAAATTGTCGTGCGATATCGCTTCGGTTATTTTTATTGATGCATTATTCATATCAGTTATTATTCCTTCGAGGTTGATTACAAATAATGGATCATGGATTGCCTCGATTAAGCATTAAACGATATTGCGAACACAATATCAATTTATTCGATTCACTTAGAAACGTGCTATATAAACAGATGAATGGTCGTATAGCTGATACTCTGCTTTATTTGAATGGATTAAAGGCTGAAAATCCGGAAATTTTTCAATTGCTTTCACGTAAAGACCTTGCTGACTTTGCTGGTATCTCGACAGAGAGTTGTGTGAAACTGTTGAAAAATTTTGAGAAGGATGGACTGATTGAATTAAATGAGAAGGATATTGTAATTGTCAATCAAAATGGAATGATTGAAATAAGCAAAAAAGGATAAATTCAGCTAACGTTATTGCAAATGACCGATAGCGAAATTATAGATCTAATTATTAATGGCGATCGAAATTTGTACCGTGTGCTTATTCATTCAGTTTTGCGTACAATTCTGTATTTTGTAAAAGTATAGCAGTCCGTTAAAATATTCAGTTCGCAAATTTTCCAACCAAAAGGAAAATCTGGATGATTCAGTGGCTGCATTGGTGTCCATCTTCCTGAGCCTGGTGGTTTTCATGATGATGACAACTTTCACCGCTATCCAAAAGGGTACCTAAGAGATAAAGCTTTACCAGATAGGCAGAATCACCACTACATCCTCTAATTACGGATATTCCAGCATTCTTCAATACATTGATGGCGCCATTCCCGATTCCTCCGGCAAGCATTACTGTTACACCATCGGCAGCCAGGATTTCGGCAATGTTGGACTTGCAGCCACATCCTTGAAGAGATGGAATTCTTTTCGAATCTGTAATTTCTTTGTGCTGTGAAACGCTGAAAACATCATAAAAGTTACAATGACCGAAATGATCATCAACCTGATTCGTGCTTGTTACCGGTACTGCTATTTTCATTTTTTTGTATTAAAAATATAATTAGAGTCTGTCTTTTATATATAAAATATATGTAAATCAGCTATTTATCCTTGGTTTTTCAAAATCTTCTTTGTATCTTGTAGCTGAACTAAAGATAGCTTTTACCATGAGACTATACAATGTTTTTTTCACTTGAAATATATCTCGAAAAGACATTTGGACGAAAAATAGACTTGGTAACAAAAAGTGCTTTGAAAGAGCAGATCAGGGATAAGATCTTAAAACAAGTTAATTACGTTTAGTTTGAAAAAGGAGATCCGCCTAGTGTCTCACGAATATCACGGTATTGACTATCTGATAATTTGGGATGTTGCCACCAATTACCTCCCTGAGAATAAATCTGAGATCGATAAAATAATCGATTTAGAAAATTAACCCGATTTTCTAAGAGTTGCAATCTTTCCGTTCATGACGCAGATCCGTGTTTTGACCAATGCCGTCAAGGTTTTCGAAAGTTGCAACAGGTTTAAGGCTTTGTATTGGGTTTAAAATTTCTGCCGATCTTTTTGACTAAAACTTTGGAACGTATCGGTTAATGGGATGAACCCAGAAACATTCATTATCGATTTTTTGGCTTATATTTAGGGTCTAATTAGAAATCAGAAAGCTAATTTTTAATAAATTAATGCCTTATGAAAACAACAGGAGTCCTTTTTTTGATCTTATTGTTCGTCCCAATTCTATCTTTTGCAGGGGAAATTTATGGAACAATAAAAGGTGATGACGGAAAGCCTTTGACCAATCAAGTTGTACAAATAATGCAAAATGATAAGGTATTGGGTACCGCAAAAACTGATGCAAACGGCTACTTTACGGTTACAATAAAGGAGGTGGGGAAATTTAATCTTGGAGTTGTTGGATACAAGGACGCTGGTTTTGAGGTTTTTTCATCCAACAAGTCAACTCGTTACAATTTGTTAATGAATAAAGCCGGTGACAAATGGATACTGAAGAGCCTTTAGTACCCAAAAAGGAAAAGCGGGACACGTGGGACAAGATAGAAATTATCTTGCATCCAATTGGTGGCCTGATCACCGCCCTGACAATTGCATTGGTCAGCTATTTTGGTTCTGCGTATCTGAATAGCAGACAGAACAATGATTCGAAAATCAGGCTTTACACTGAGTTGATGAGCAGTCGGGAACAATCTGAAAGCGCCCTTAGGAAAGATATGTTCAACTCGATTCTTGGCACCATTCTCAAAGATTCCCACTCATTGGATGAAAATATCCTGCAGCTCGAACTGCTGGCCTATAATTTTCATGAGTCGCTCAACCTTATGCCACTTTTTGTTTACCTGGACAGACAAATCGCCGCCGAAAAAAATATCCAGCTAAAAGAAGCATACCGGAATCGATTGTATAAAATGGCAGGGGATGTTATTTCAAAGCAAATTTCGAGCCTCGAAGGAGCTGCCACAAGGGAGACTATGTTTATTACTTTCCCGGGCGATTCGGTCAAGTATAAACCAGGACTTTCTCAGGATTTTGCCATGGATTGGAAAGATTCAAAGGTGGTTTATGATACAGTCAAAGTTGGAAATACAAATAATGTGTATAAAAGAGTTGTATTTCTAAAAGCATCAGGATATAATGTAGATGAAAAAAGGGTTAATGTGAGACTGGATATTGAGACCTCTCTCAACAATAAGTTTGTTAACATGGTGACTCAGGAATTCACGATAGATTATTTTCAGTTTCCGATGATTGACAATACGCGCCTTTCCAATGATATGCGTTGTGCAGTAGTGATGCGTGATTTCGATTTTCCCAATTTTATAGAAGTGGATATTCTCTATTTCCCTGGTTCTCATTCAAGTCTGAAAGAAAAACCCTATTATGACGAAGTGGTGAAAAAGCTTTTAATGGACCAAGAGGGACATTAAAATGGAATCCGTGTTTTGACCAATACCGCCTGTTTTCGAATAGGATCGTAATAAAAAGAGGCTGAAATTGTATGATTTCAGCCTCTTAAGCTCCTCAGGTAGGACTTGAACCTACGACCTACGGATTAACAGTCCGCCGCTCTAACCAACTGAGCTACTAAGGAGTTTATTACTTTAGTTAATTTTCTAAAGCGTTGCAAAAATAGCACCTTTTTCATAAAATGGAAATATATTTGCACAAATTCATTGAAATAAATAATCAATATGGGGTATTCGAAAATATTGGGCATTGGAAATGCACTGGTCGATATTATCACTATGCTGAAGGATGATCAGATTATCAGGTCGTTGAATCTTCCGAAAGGAAGCATGACCCACGTCGACAGGGAAATGTCCGACAGAGTTCAGGTGGAGATCGCCGAAGAAAAGCATTTCCTGGTGACCGGTGGATCTGTCGCCAATGCCATCAATGGGATTGCCAATCTGGGTGTTCCTTGCGGATTCCTGGGATCAATTGGCCATGACTATCTTGGTGATCTTTTTGCCGAAGAGCAAAAAAACCAGGGCATACAACCGCTTCTAATCTATTCCGAACTTCCCACCGGCCGTGCAGTGGGACTCGTTGAACCGGATGGCGAACGGACATTTGCCACTTACCTTGGCGCAGCCTCAGAACTACAACCTGATGATGTCACGCCTGAAAGATTACAGGGTTTCGATATTTTCTTCATCGAGGGATACCTCGTCTTCAACTATGCCTTAATCATGGCTGCCGCATCTGCGGCAAAAAATGCCGGACTCACCATCGCACTGGATTTGGCCAGTTACAATGTTGTTGAAGCCAACCGGGAAATATTAAATGAACTAGTCGACAATTATGTCGATATCGTCTTCGCCAACGAAGAGGAGGCAAAGTCATTTACCGGAATGCAACCTCTGGATGCCGTCCATAACCTGGCCAGCCGTTGCGATATTGCTGTGGTCAAAATTGGGAAGGAGGGCGCATATATCCAACAGGGGAGCGTCTTGACACATATTCCTGCCGCAGGGGATGTTGTCGTGGATACCACCGGTGCCGGGGATTTCTTCGCTGCCGGTTTCCTGGTCGGGATAGCCAAAGGTTACGATCTGGAGAAATGCGGGAAACTAGGTGCCTTGCTTGCTTCAAGGGTAATTAGGGGGCCCGGTGCCAAACTCGATGAGCAGGAGTGGGTCGAAATAAGAGAGCAGGAAAACTTACTATGAAATATACAGTTTGAATGATTAAAATTTTTTCTAAGGTTTACATCGCCCTTCGACAGGCTCAGGGACCGGAACGAACAGGGCCCTTCGACAGGCTTCAGGGACCGGGTGGCGCTCAGGGACGGAACATTTTTCATTTTTCATTTTTCACTTCTCCTTATGGCAAAAATTAACTGGAAACCCGGAAACATGATCTACCCGCTGCCAGCAGCATTAATTAGCTGCGGCTCCTCACCCGAAGAGTACAACCTGATAACAGTCTCTTGGATGGGGACCATTTGCTCGGATCCTCCAATGTGTTATATTTCGGTTCGGCCCGGACGTCACTCTCACGAGATCATCAAACGGAATGGCGAATTTGTCATCAACCTTACCACCAAAGCCATGGCCGAAGTCACCGACTGGTGTGGTGTAAAATCGGGCCGCGATCATGATAAGTTCAAAGAATCCGGTCTGACACCGCTTCCGGGTACGATCGTAAAATGCCCTATCATTGCAGAATCGCCCATCAGCATCGAATGCAAAGTGGTAGAGATAAAGGAGCTGGGCTCACACGATATGTTTATAGCCAATGTGGTTAATATGGTGGCCGACGACAGGTTCATTGATCCTCAAACTGGTGCCATGAGCCTGGAGAGTGCCGGTCTGATGGCGTATTCTCATGGTAATTACTATGAGATGGGAAAGAAAATTGGAAAATTTGGATGGAGTGTGATGAAGGAGAAGACCAGGAAGAGACTGAAAAGTGAAAAGTGAGAGGTGAAAGATTCGCTCCAACGGATTTGCAATCCGTTGGAAATAGACTACCAGCGGATTGCAAATCCGCTGGAGCTAGTGAAGGAAATGAAAAAAATGAGAACTGGGGAAATGAGAAATGAGAATCAAATAGGATATTAATATGAAGAAATTAATGTTTTTTGGGGCAGTGATCCTGAGCGGAATAACAACAATCAATATGACAAGCGAAAAGATAGCAAAAAATCCATTATTAGCGGATTGGAATACGGTGCAACAGACACCTCCATTTAATGAGATCAAGCATGAGCATTTTGTGCCGGCCATCGACCAACTGCTGGTTGATTCCAAAACAGAGGTTGATGCACTGATCAATAACCCTGAAGCGCCAACTTTCAGGAATACCATCAGGGCACTGGAAGAAACGGGTAAAAAATTGAGCAGGGCGACGACCATTCTTTTCAACCTGAATTCTGCCGAGACCGACCCGACTATCCAGTCGATCGCCAGAGACGTATCGCCTAAATTGTCTGAATATCAGAACTATGTCTCATTAAACGAGAAACTTTTTCAACGAGTCAAGGCTGTTTACAATCAGAAAGCGAAGCAAAATCTTAATGCAGAAGACAGTAAACTGCTGGATGATTCTTACAAAGGATTTGTCAGAAGCGGTGCCAACCTCGAGGGAACTGCCAAGGAACGGTTCGCGCAGATCAACACTGAATTATCCAATCTTTCTCTTCAGTTTGGTGAGAATGTTCTGGCGGAAACCAATGCATATCAATTAGTTATTACAGACAAGAAGGATTTGGCCGGACTGCCGGAAAACGAAATTGAGACGGCTGCTCAATTAGCAAAATCCAAAAAGAAAGAGGGTTGGTTGTTCAATCTTCAGGGCCCGGGCTATATAGCCTTTATGAAATTTGCAGAAAACAGGAAGTTGCGGGAAGAGATATACAGGGCTTACAATTCGCGCGCTTTTCACCAGAATAAAAACAACAACGAAGAGGTAATCCGCAAGATTGTTAGTCTGAGAATGGAGCGCGCGAAACTTCTGGGATTCCCAAACCATGCTGCTTATGTTCTTGAAGAGCGGATGGCCGAAAGCCCCGCAAAAGTGAATGCTTTTCTGCAGCAGCTGCACGAAGCCTCCAGACCTGCCGCATTGAAAGATCTGGCAGATGTCCAGGAATATGCCAAAGTCCACGGTTTCAAGGATCAACTTCAACGATGGGACTGGAGTTATTGGTCCGAAAAGCTCAAAAACGATCGCTACGGTTTCGACGAACAGGCAGTGAAACCCTATTTCAAGCTTGAGAATGTCATCACAGGAGTCTTCGAACTGGCTAACAGGTTGTATGGCATTACTTTTAAAGAAAACAAATCCATCCAGGTTTATCATCCGGATGTGAAGGCTTTCGAGGTATTCGACAAAGATGGTTCTTTCCTTTCAGTTCTCTACCTCGATTTTTTCCCGCGCGATGGGAAAAGAGGTGGAGCATGGATGACGGAATACCGTTCTCAGAGTAACCTGGATGGTCACAACATTAGGCCAGTGGTCTCCATCGTTACGAATTTTACCAAGCCAACGGATACCAAACCCTCCCTGTTAACATTTTATGAATTGACTACATTTCTGCACGAATTTGGACATGGATTGCATGGAATGTTTGCCAATACCGTCTACGAGGGTATGTCAGGAACGGCAGTCTACCGCGATTTTGTTGAGTTACCTTCACAAATCATGGAGAACTGGGCCATCGAAAAGGATTTTTTGGATCTTTTTGCCAAGCATTATCTGACGGGAGAGAAAATACCGCCCGAATTAGTTCAGAAGCTGATACGGGCAAAAAATTTCCAATCCGGGACGCAGAGTGAGCGTCAGCTGAGTTTTGGGATGAATGACATGGCCTGGCATTCCATCACCGAACCTGTGACTGGCAGTGTGGTGGATTTCGAGCAAAAGGCAATGTCCTCTACCGACCAATTCCCTCCACTCGAGGGTTCTTGTCTGAGCACTTCCTTCTCGCATATTTTTGCCGGAGGATACGCGGCAGGATATTACGGATATAAATGGGCCGAGGTACTCGATGCGGACGCTTTCTCGGTATTCAAGAAAAACGGAATCTTCGACAAGGCTACTGCTGCTTCTTTTCGCAAGAATATTCTCGAGAAGGGGGGTACCGCGCATCCGATGGTACTTTACAAGGCTTTCCGCGGACAGGAACCTTCTGTCGAACCTTTACTCGAGCGTTCCGGACTGGTTATTAAGAAGTAATTGTTATTTTTGCCCCTTACAAAAAGAACCAAGATGTTAAACAGAATAAAGGAGATCCAAAAGGAGATTGAAGAGATAGCAGTCAAGTCGGCCGAAGAGCTGGAAGAGCTGAGAATCAAATACCTAAGTAAAAAGGGAGAGATTTCAAAGCTGATGGAAGATTTTAGAAGCGTCTCTCCGGATCAGAAAAAAGATATCGGACACGCGATGAATACCCTGAAAAATTTTGCCATGGACAAAATCAAGGTATTGAAAGATACACTTGATGAAAATACTGTTGAGGTTAAGAAGCTTGACAGTTCCCTTCCGGGCGATCCCATGAAGGCAGGCACCCGTCATCCTATCTCCATCGTTAAAAATGAGATGCTCGACATCTTCAAACGTCTTGGCTTTGTTGTATCTGAGGGTCCCGAAATCGAAGATGACTGGCACGTTTTTTCGGCGCTGAATTTTCCGGAAGAGCATCCGGCGCGCGACATGCAGGATACCTTCTTCATTCAGCGGAATCCTGATATTCTGCTGAGAACACATACCTCCTCGGTGCAGGTTCATGATATGGAAACCATGAAACCGCCCATACGAACAGTTACTCCGGGAAGGGTATTCCGCAATGAGGCAATCTCTTACCGGGCTCACTGCATGTTCCACCAGATCGAGGGACTGTACATCGATGAAAACGTGTCGTTTGCAGACCTGAAGCAAACGCTGCTTTATTTTGCCAAAGAACTGTTTGGTGAAAAAACGGAAATCCGGATGAGGCCCTCATATTTTCCATTTACCGAGCCTTCGGCAGAATTGGATGTCTCCTGCTCGATTTGCGGCGGCAAGGGCTGTAACGTCTGCAAATACACCGGATGGCTCGAAATCCTTGGATGTGGCATGGTTGACCCGAATGTTTTGGAAGCCTCCGGCATCGATAGTAAAAAATATACTGGTTTTGCATTCGGAATGGGGATAGAAAGGATTGCTATGCTGAAGTTCGGAATCAACGACTTAAGGCTCTATTTTGAGAATGATGTAAGGTTCTTGAACCAGTTTGAGGCTGCGAATTAACCAATTTTACCCCTTTCAAGAACAATTTTCCTGTTTGCATATTTTGCGGTTAACGGATCGTGAGAGACCAGAACGACAGTCCCTCCATTTTGATGAAAGTCTTCCACAAGCGACAAAAGAATGCTGCTGTTGCCGGGATCCAGATTCCCGGTCGGTTCGTCTGCCAGTAAAATGTCGGGGTTAGATATGATTGCCCTGATAAAGGCAGTTCTTTGTTTCTCTCCAACACTTAACTCGGAAGGATATTTATTTTTCAATCCTGTCAGGGAACATTTTTCGAGATAATGATCAACAGAATCAAGCTGGTGTTTTTCGTAACAGGCAAGTTTGATATTATCAAGAACAGTCAGATAAGGCATCAGATGGAATTGTTGAAACATGAATCCTATATGCTTCTTTCTGTATTCATCTGTATGCCTGCTTGCCTGTTTATAGATATCACTGCCATTGTATAAAATCTCTCCTGAATCAGGATGTATCAAACCTCCAATCGTATTCAACAATGTGGACTTTCCGGCTCCACTCGCACCTGTAACAGCTACATAATCACCTTTTTCAATGTTAAAGCTTACATTTTCAAGTGCAGTAAATTCGGCTGTCCCCTTTTTATATATTTTGGTAATATTTTTAATTTCAATCATCACTTTTATCTTCTAAATTTAAACTTCTGCACCTTTCCCTCCTTCTTTTCCGTCCTTCCGTCTTGCCGTCTTTTCAGCCTTCCTACTCCTGACTCAATATCTTTGCAGTATCAATTCTGGTTGCAAGCAAGGCTGGTATCCAGCTGCTTAACATCCATAAAACCGGAAAAATGACAATGGTATAATAAAAGATCGACCATACCGGCTTAATACTCAATGCGGTAAACATGAAAATTTCTTTTCCAAAATATTCGGCCACCCAACTGCCAAGGAAGAAGCCAATAATTCCTCCTGCCAATCCAAGGATAAATGCTTTAAACAGAATCATGAAGAGAATAGTGTATGAACTGTTGCCCATCGCTTTTAAGAGACCAATTTCACGACTTCTTACATTAACATTCTGATAGAATAAGAGTCCTGTGATCAGAAGACATGATATAATGATAAAAGGAATTATAAAGGCGCCATACTTATTCATCATCACACGCTGATTTTCGCGGGCATCAGCTATACTACTTATTTCTGTCACTTCCAGGTCAGAAAATATTGCCTGGACCTGCTTTCTTGCATTCCTGATCCTGCCATCCTTGCAGACACAGCCTAATGCTTCAATTTTATTAATTTTCCCTTGCATACCAAGAACCTGCTGAAGTTCTTCCAGGTTAAACGAAACTCCCTGATCCATCATTCCCCTGCCCTCCTCCAACCTCTTGCCCACCTTGAAACTGTATTGTTTGCCGTCTGTTCCATCTATTATAAAAGGAGCATCAGGTTTGATGTTTTTTGCTACCAATGACCCTATCTGAACTGTACCTTTTTTAACATCAAATCCCATTAATTCCTGAGCAGGGAGATATTTTTGTTGAGCTTCATCTTTGTACCCGAATAAAACAATCTGATGTGTTGATCCGTTTGAGTCTTTCCAATCGGGATATTTAATCTGTAAAATGCCTGTAAGATGTCTGACTGCATCAAAGGTTTTTGATTCTGCCAGAACATCTACATAATTATCGGGGAAGGTTCCGGTATTATTTATTGAATAGAAATCGATGAGATTGGTGCCTTTAGGAAAGATGTAAAGATTAAGACCCTGTTCGCGCATGATCTTTCTGGTCTCGTTTTCACTGGCTTTGCTTAAGGTATAGATCGCAACAGTTACGGTACTGGCCACGACAACGGTGAAAAGGATTATGATGGAACTGATCCTCCGGTACAGAAGTTCCTTTGTGACTAATTTTAATGGATTCATTATACTTGGTTCTTGTGTTTTTTAAGAAAATAAACAGTCATAATGGCGACTGCCAATAAGATGAAAATGGTTGTTGCAATAAAAGAAATTTTCAAAGAGTGATCCTCCTTCATCACAATTTTTTGCGGCTGAATGGTCGTAAGTCCTGACTTCTGATCCATCAGCCATTTCGGCAAAGGCCTGTTATTCAGCGTGTCGTGTGATAGCGTGTCATTCTGCATTTATCTGGCCAGAGAAAGATTAGCATCTATTATTTTATTGAGAAGAGCTGGCTGAGGATTTTCCCATCTATTGGTAAAAAGAATATCTGTTCCGGGAAGGTCGTCTTTGATAAGACAGCTGCACTCCGCAGTAAGATAATCGATCATCAGGTTGATATTACCTTCTGAAATACCTCTTCCCAGAAGCGGTTCAAGAGCTTTAAATCTGCCGAAAATTCCAAATAGCATCGGCTCCTGAATTTCTTTGAGGTCATCTTCAACATGAAGCAATAAAGAGGCGAAATGAGCCTCCTCTTTGTTGTTCCTGCTTAACTCAAACACAGTTATGATCTTTCCAAACGGAGAAGTCTCCAGTGCTTTTTGCAAAGACAGCAACCCTTTCTCATCCTTTTCTTTGTTATCACTCCTAAGATAAACCATCACGCAAAGTTTACCTGACATCAACTCTGCTGCAATTTTCTCACGTAACGGGGAGGTGCTTAAATTCCTGAATTCATCGGGATTGTTGGCCCTTGATATAAGCCGGTCCTCATAATATAATCCCCAATAAGGTTCCTTAATATCCTTTCTGTTGATAGTTTTAAACTGGATATTAGCGGATTTTATTCTTTCAGCAATGGCCAGATTTTGCTTTTTCAATGATTCGGTAAGGGAACCATTGTAAAAACAGATCAATGAATATTGGTTGGGCAATGAATTGAGTAATACCCATTCCGAGACTCTTGTCGTGCAGGCAAGACTTATAATACCTGCCAGCAGGATCATTTTAAGGTTTACCGTTTTCATCTTTCACTGATCAACTTAATAGGAGTACCCTCCTGAATCAATTCAATACCGGATAAGATCGTATTTCCTTTTTGGGGATTCATCTTTATAACCATAGTCTTACCGGCTGTAATGCCCGTAAATGTTTTTACAATCTCTCTGTCCTTCCCTCCGGCTTCGGTGAAAATATCAAAATTTTGAAGTACTGGCTTGTCCTGGATACTTACATCAAAAACACGCTCGCCGCTTTTTTTATTTTCCAGTTCAGAAAAATACAGTTTGATCTTGTAAGGTGCATCCGGAACAAGCTTCTCCTTCGATAAAGTAATTTCAAGTGACCTTATCCCTCCAATGGCGCTTGCACTTATCCATGAAGTATTTTCGGAATGAACAGAGATAGGATCTTTCCTGATCGTAAAATAATTAACTGTATCAATCTTAACAGGAATTTCCGAAGATGCTCCTCCCACATTAGGGTATTCAAGCCATAAAATGTTATCTGCAGAAGTCCTGTCACCGGGAGCGTTAAAATTAAGGCCTAACTGCCTGATTTGTTTTCCGCTCCATTTATAGTTAGTGTTTGCCCAATAGTTCATCCAGGGCATATTTATAAAAGCCAGGGAGGTTTGATTCTGGTAGGCACATTGGCATGTACGTGTATAATCCGGAGAGTTAAGAACGCCGTTTGCTACAATAAGATTTGCAGAACATCCCGCTTTAAATCCCCCAAGACTAGCGGTGCCCTCCAGCACATCGAGGTTAATAAATCCGGCAGAAGCAGACCTGAAAGTGAGCAGGTGTTCACTTGCAACCACGTAGCCGCAACCATATTCGCGTTTGTAATTCCATTTTACCTCTTCTCCGGTTAACAGATCTTTTTCGTAAAGAGCGTCTCCGGTAAGCAGGGAAAAGCCCTCCCCATTGGTATAAATTTTGTCGTTCGAAATGATTGGAGGATTCGCATAAGAAACTGCTTTATCCCAAAGTATTTCTTTGGTCTGGGTCTTATAAACAATCATCCTTTTACCATCTTCACCTGTCAGCATGTCTCTTGATGGCCTGGTCGCCTGTAAAAGCAACTTGTGTTTAGAAGAGTAACCAAGCCAGGTTCCGAAAACATTGTTTGTCTCCTCCCATAGCTTTTTGCCTGTTTTTATATCCAGATAGAGTAATCTTGACCCGGAAGGCTGATTTTCACCTCTTCTTTTCAGTTTTGTTTCCAGATTCTGCGGTAACTTATCGAGGCAGAAAAGCAAGCCATCCCCTGCAATTACTGAGTTATGAATAAAGCCGTGATTGGCAGTAATACTCCATAATTTCTTGCCACTGAATCTGTCCATAATTAGGAGTTCTTTGCTGGCTGTAAGATCAAAATCCTCAAATTTCTTATTGTCCTTTTTGTCTTCTTTGTTATCTTCTTTTTTGACTTCTTTATTATCTTCCTCAATGGTTATTTCGGGATATTTAGAAAAATTATTGCCTAAAATCAAGAAGTTGTCATAGACGCCGATATATCCGAGTTTTTGGGTATTCTTATCCCCGGTTGAAATTGTTTTAACAAGTTTACCGGTCTTTATATCAATCAGATGACAATTGGCACCTTCGATTGCATAGACGTATTCTTTGGTGGCAATAAAATTAGTCCCTCTGGCATTAGCTCCCGGAATATGTACCTGATTGTATTTGGTGTCTAACGGATTCTCTTCATCATAGGTCTCATCATAGTAAACCATCCAGGTATCTTTCTTCAGATTTTCAAATACCTTTTTCCATATCAATCTGCCTGTGTATACATCCCGTGCACTGATGCTGTTGATTCCCTGTATGATTAGTCTGCCATCTATTACCTGTTCAGATGGACCATGACCGTGTCGTGGCAGAACATCAAGATTCGAATTGCCGCCAAACCACAAAATACCCAGAGGGGCTTTAACAATATCATCATCAGACTTGACTGTATTGGCTATGTTTCCATAATTATGGGTCCAGTCGGCTGATCCTTCCAGAGAACCTGTTCTGGAAATCATGGAAAATCCTTTGCCATAGCTCATTTCAGCACCATATAGTTTGAGCTCTGCCAAGGTGGTCATCAACACTTTTTGTTCCTGACCAGTTGTTTTTAACCATATCTTCCCATCATAAGGTCTGGTAGATTCAAAAATGGAATTCAAAATGTCTTTGTTAATACCGTTGAGGTAAGAAAGGTCAGTGAGGATGGTCAATGTTGAAAAATATTTCGGCAGCAACGGAAGGTTTTGACCGAAAAGCTGAAAACTCAAACGGTCAGCTTTTACACCTAATTTATCAAAATATTCCCTGAGATATGAAATTTTTGAAGGATCATTATCATATGCAATGAATGTAAGGGAAGTGTTTGAAACGAGACTTTTCAAAAGCTCCGTATCTTTCGTTCCAAAAATAACTCCATATCCACTTGTGATCCTTGTGCTTTTAATGATCTCATTTGCAGTTGCAGATTCACTTTTGAAGCCAGATTCAGGCTGTTTAACAAAAGAAATATTGGCAACCGGTTTATCACCGAACACAAGAATATCTCCATCACCCGAAACTGCAATTAGTTTGCCATTTGAAGCCACTAACCTTTCAATTCTTTTTTTTGTAGCATGAGTCCAGAGCTTTTGTGGTTTGCCATTCAAAATTTTTATTGCAGAAATGCCGGCGCTGTCAGCTGCGTACAAGCAATCTCCGGCTTTGATAAGATCGTTGGTTGCTGAAAAGCTAGTTTTCCACAGGTTTTCAAGTATATTATTACTGTTGAGGGTTGAGGCGCTTATCCCTTTTCCTGAAAAATAGATTGTATTACCATCAACAACAGGATATTCGCCCAGGCCCGATTTGAGTTTATCTCCTGTTCTCGAATCATACATATTTGTCATTCGCTCTCTGTAATGATTGAAAAAAACCTTGTCGTTACTGCAGG
The DNA here is from genome assembly GCA_036508555.1 of Prolixibacteraceae bacterium. GTDB lineage: Bacteria > Bacteroidota > Bacteroidia > Bacteroidales > Prolixibacteraceae > CAINVV01. The sequence goes on along the minus strand of DATCHD010000023.1, from coordinate 5,441 downwards.
TGAATGAACCACCTGTCTTTTGGTTTTCAGCAAGCTTATAATAAAGTTCATTGCCTGTTTTAAGATCGAAAGCAGCAGGAACCGTTCGTCCTCCAGCAACCAATAGTTTGTCTCCACTGATCGTGAAACTTCCCTGGGGGGCTACATCTGCGAATGCCGGAGATCTGTGTGGCTGGAGGATATAATTACTTCCGGTTCCTTCGTTCTTCCAAATTATTTCACCTGTTTCTGCGTTAATGGCATAAATAAAAGTTCCCATCATGGGGAATATACTTGTGGCAGTATAAATGATGTTGTCTTTTATCACAATACCGCCTCTAGCCGGCCACATGGATATAAGCCGTTTATTGCCAAGAAGTTTATTTGAGGCAGGCGCAAGTGCTAATTTCCAGACAAGCGATCCGTTATTGGCATTGAGGCAATAACAATTTCCGTCATCGCCGGTAAAATATATTTTACCTTTGTTCGCTGCTAACGGTAACCTGACAGGCCCATCAACATAATAATGCCAAAGCTCTTTACCTGTGTTAATGTCCAAAGCAATCACCTTGTCCTGATCATTGAAACCCAAAAATATTTTATCGTCAACAACAATTGGTTCAAAAATCCTGTCAAACTGCATCAAATTCTGGTTCAGAGGGTCATCCCAGACGGGTGTTCGTGCAGAATATTTTACCTGCCATTGCAAATACAATTTGTCAGCTAGCTGTTCGGGAGTTGAAGCGGATCGGTTAGGATCGAAACGCCACATTGGCCAATTGTGGTATTGTGCCTGTGATACTATTGAAAGAAAGAACAGAAGAAACGTTACAAATTGTCTCATAATATTGTTCATTTGAAGTAACAAATAAGGCTATTGGGCTACAACCTCTAAAATACTAAATAAAATGAATGATAGTTGAAAAGTGTTGTACAATGTAATATTTATTTACTTGAGATGCTGAAAAGAAAACTATTTTTGAGACTTCAAATCCAAAAACAGATTTAAAATGACTTATTTGATGAAAACTATTTATCAGAAAAATGCCCTAAGACTCTCTCCTGCTGTTTTTCAGGTGGGTCTATTCCTTTGGTTACTTACCGGGTTCAGCAGTATAAAAGCTCAAAATACCAAGAATCAAGATATGCTTTCAAAAACATACGAAATTGATACCGTGCTTGTTACAGCCAGAAAAGCATCGCGTGATCTTATGGCGAAACCCTACACAGAGCCTAATTCTCTCTTGCCGTCAATCAGTAAAATTAGTCATGACGATATCCTAAAACAAGGTGCAACGAATGTTGTCGAGGCAATGAATTATGTTCCGGGAGGCCTGATTGAGACAAGAGGACGGCAGGTGAAACAATTCTTTTCGGTTAGGGGACAAAAATATCCTTACCCTGATTATGCTATAAATGGAGTCTGGCAAAAGGAATTTGAAGAGTTGCCCTATTTCTTTTCGACCTCAGATATTGAAGAGATCGAGATCGTAAGATCAAGCGCAGCACTGCTTACCGGACTTTCGGGATTGGCCGGACTGATCAATATTAAGACACGTGAATATTCAAGCCCTGAAACAAATATTGAATTGGAATACGGCTCATTTAACAACCTCCACACTCATCTTTCCAACGGTAACAAATTGGGTCGTTTTTCTTATGCAACCGGCATAGGCTATGATAAAAGTGACGGGCCATCCGGAAAGCACACCAAAGAGGGGATGGCTGATTTCTATTCTCAACTTAACTGGCAACCATCAGAAAAGCTGAGCATTAAAGCCGGATTATTCTATCTCGATGGTAAAAGGGAACTGAGGATTGCTGAATTACCGGCCGACAAGAAATACCGTGATATGATCCAGAATTTTGATCCCTATAAATCCCTTCTTTCAAACCTGAAAATTGTTTACCGGCCTGGGGAAAAGTTCTCATCCGAATTACAGTTATTTTATTCTTCCCGAAATCCCACTTTTAACGATGAGGTCAAAGTAATCTCTTCAAGCGAAAAAGACTCCGAGTTGGGATTAAATTTCATACAGTCAGTTTCAATTACCAGGCTGAATATTTTACGTTTTGGCGGTTTGTATAACCGCTGGGTGGCACCAAACGGAAAGCGTTTCTATACTGGTAAACGCTGCGATACAGAGACTTTTTCAGGGGTTTTGGTGGATGAGCAACGAATCGGACCGGTCACGCTTGATGCCGGAATCCGCTGGACCAAAACCTATCTGAATGACTATGGTGCATTTAATATTGAAGGTGATGGAGCGCAGTTCAAAAATGTAACACCCATTCAGGATCAATGGGAACCTGCAATTTTACAGGGCAGTCTTGGTGCCTCTTACCGCATTAACAATTCGCTCTCGCTCTATCTGAATTCTGCAACCGGACAGATTAAACCGCGTCAGGGTTCTCTTACTACTGAACTTTCAGAGCCATTGAACGAAACCCGATCTAAAATCGATGTGGGTGCTGTAAGAAAGATAGGAAGTTCAGGTAAAATATCCCTGACTGCTTTTGGTGTCATCCAGAAAAATGCTATCGCATTGAGTGGAGATACTTATCTTGATACTCAGACAAATATAAGGAGAGAACTCTATCTTAACCGCGATCAGAATCAAGCCGGAGTGGAGTTCGAACTAATTGCTCCAAAAGTGTTTAATTTATTGTCGCCATTTCTTAATTCCATGGTAATGAAATCATCGGTGAAAGAAGCCGGAAGCATGGTGACGAACAAGGAGAATCCTGTTTGCATAGCAAGCGGAGGTGTTTATTTGGATAAAAAGTCCTTCGATCTTAATCTGTTGTGCAAATATGTGTCACCTTTCGAAAATGACCGGTTTGCTGCTATATCTGACGGCCCGCAACCGCTGGGAGATTTCCTGACCGTTGACCTTTCAGGGGGGTATACAACCAAAGGCAAGGTACCTGTCAGAATATATTTCAAAATGCGGAACTTAACCGATAATAAATATTCTACAGTAATCGGATATCCCGATTTCGGCAGGATGATCTTTGCCGGAGTACAGATTAAGCTTCTGAAGGAACAGAAGAAGGAATAAAATTGAAACAAGGTGCACAGGCAAAAAATGTATCAGGTAGAAAGGAAAGTGGGTTTTAATTTATTCAGTATAATTGTGATTACAGTTGCTTCCGCGGATGTTGGAAAGGCCAAAACTGTAGAATCGACTATGTTTTTAAAAACTTAGTTATGTTTTCAGTAAAAAATAAACATTTTATTATAAACTTTAAAACCACCTCCTTTGGTGGTGGTTATGTGTAATAGGCAATGCTTGAAAAATATTGATTTCGTGACATGAGCGATTATAAAAAATTAAGCCATGTCATCTATCGGTGCACCTATCATATTGTATGGACACCAAAATACAGATTTCGAATCTTAGAAGGCCTCGTCAAAGAATTATTAAACAAAGATATTCGAATGTTGCTGGAATGGAAATCATGCGAATTAGTTGAAATGAATATTCAGATCGACCATATTCACCTGATAGTAAGTATTCCACCTAAAATTATCGGTTTCACAACTAATGGGAATTATGAAGGGGAAAACCGCGATCAAAATCTTCAAAAGTTATCCTCAGTTGAAAAAGAAGCCCTATTGGGACAATCATTTTTGGGCAAGAGGATATTGTGTTGACACGATAGGTCTTGACGAAGAAAAAATCAAGAAATACGTAATCTATCAAGAAAAACAAGAACGCCTCGAAGAGCAACAGCAGCTCGACTTTGGCCCCTTATAGGGGCTTCTATTAAGTCCACCTTCTTAGAGGGTGGATTCTTTAATTTTTTGTCTTCAAAAAATTTCCTTCACCCACCTGCTCCCTTGAATCAGGAGCAGGTGGTGAGGCAGAATGTTTAAATCCAACTAATTACCACCCTGGATTTTGAGGCATTGGTTTTGTTAAGTTAGCATCAATAACAGATTGAGGAATCGGGAATAGTGTATCTCTTAGAGTGATGTTTTCTCCACCAAAATGATTGAATGCTTTTGTTCTGCTAAACCATTTACCTGTCCTTAACAAAGTATATCTCCTTTGTTCTTCAAGAAAAAGTTCACGAGATCGTTCATCCAGAATAAAGTCGATATTGATGTTCGCAGCAGTTACAGGAGTGGCATTTGATCTTGCTCTTAAAATGTTGATTGTAGCAACTGCACCTGCCGAATTACCTAGTTTAAATTGTGCTTCAGCTTTTAACAGATATGTTTCAGCCAGTCTGACAGCTATATAATCATCAAAATTAGCACTCTGTGTAATATTATCCGGATTTGTTCCTTCAACCTTCCTTGAATACGGCCAATTTGGTCTCTGCCAGGTAGCAGGGGTGAGATCTACGCTCCAATTCAGCCATAAAGTATCACCATAATGGTAATTAAGTAATTAGAATAAAATAATGTCGTATTTATTTGTTTATATGCTATAATATGTGTATATTTATCTCATTATGAGATATGTAACACTGAATACAGAGGAAATTGAAGCATTAGAGTTAAGCAGCAAAAACGCTAATAATCTAATCAGAAAACGCAGTCATTGCCTGCTTTTATCCCATCAAGGACGAACGATTATCGATCTGGCAAGCATTTTTGATGTTGACCGTAGAACGATCGAACGTTGGTTCAATAGCTGGGCTATTAACGGGGTTGATTCACTGCCCATCTTGCCTGGAAGGGGAGTTAAAACTCGTCTTAAAGGGTTGGAGGAAGAGATCGCTAAACAGCTTGAGCTTAACAGCAGAAATCTAAAAAGTGTGTTGCTTTTTTTAGAGATAACACACAATATTAGAATCTGCAAAAAGACCTTGCAGAATTTTTTAAAAGATACTGGGCTATAGATGGAAACGAGCCCGACTGTCTTTAAAAAGTAAGCGAAATCAGGATGCATTCGACTTTAAACAACAACAAATAGAAAGTCTTAAGGTGCTTGAAGATAGCGGATTCATTGATCTTTATTTTGGAGATGAAAGTCATTTCGGACTCACACCCAATGTGCCTTATGCCTGGCAGACCAAAGAGAATCCTATATTGCTACCAGTTGCCAAAGGAAAATTTCTAAATGTTGTGGGTTTAATGAACCGTAAAAGCAAACTATTCTTTGAAGTACTTGAATCAACATTCAATACGGACAAATTAATTTGTTTCATGGATAATTTCGTTGCACAAACAGTTAAAAAGACAGTTGTGATATTGGATAATTCACCTATTCATAGATCAAATAAATTCAAAGCGAAAATTGCAGAATGGGAAGAACAAGACGTGTATATTTTCTTTTTACCGCCCTATTCCCCGGAATTGAATTTGATTGAAATATTGTGGAGAAGAATCAAATATCATTGGCTGAGTTTTGATGCATATCTCTGCTTTCAGAATCTCAAAGAACGATTGTTTGATGTCTTACAAAATATAGGTATAAAATACGACATTATATTTTAACCATTACTTA
>DATCHD010000022.1:0-6507 GCA_036508555.1 Prolixibacteraceae bacterium | reverse complement strand
TGTAGCCATTGGCAGATAGCGTGATCTCAAGCAACCGGCGAATCTGTACTTCATCATCGATGATCAGTATGGTATCGGAATTGGTCATGATGCTTCAGGTTTTTTTTGATTGTTCAAATCTGCAATTTTTACCGGAATTTTGATGATAAATTTTGCACCCCCATTTTCCCTGTTTTCTGCGGTAATTGTTCCTTCCTGAGCTACGACAAAGCCTTTGACAATTGACAGGCCCAAACCGGTTCCACCAGCTTTTGAATCTTTGCCCCGGTAAAATTTATCGAAAACAAAATTTAATTCTGAAGGATTAAAACCCGGACCCCGATCCATAACCTGAATATTCAGAAAACCGTTGTCGTAAAATATTTTCAACCTGATTCGGCTACCTGCAGGAGCGTACTGAGTTGCATTAAGGATCAGGTTGTGCATCACCTGTTCAATCAACCCAAAATCTGTCATGACCAGGGGCATGTCGACAGGAATGATGGTCGATAGTTTAAATGGCTTTAATTCCACCTGAAGGGCCTCGGCGACTTCATTGGCCAGATCATGAACATCGCACCAATCAGGCTTTGGCGTTATATGTCCTGATTCTAGTCGGGACATATTTAATAAATTCTCTATCAATCGATTGAGTCGAATAGAGGCAATGCTGATTTCGGTATATAGTTTCTGCCTGGTCTCCTCCGGGTAGTTTTGAGATAAAAGTGTATCTGATGCACCCAGTATCGTAGCCACAGGGATCCGTAACTCATGCGAAATTGAATTAAAAAGGGTTTTGTAAAGCTTTTCTGATTCACTCAGTACATAGGTCTCCTTAGCTGCATTGCGAAGAAATTCACGCTCATATTTGCCTGAAATCTGGGAGAGAAATGCTTCCCAGAATTGTTCTTCGCCCTGCGTGAAAATATGATGTAACTCAACCACAATAACGCCTATATTCCCGCTATTCCCGGATAAGGGATAAAAAGTAAAGTTTCCTGATGGCAGTGTATCTGTGTATTTTCCGGCCATGGTTGAATTTTTAAATACCCAGTTTGCAACACTGAAATCATTTTCCAATACCTGGATATTTGTTCCATCCTGAACTATATTGTCCAGTGGGTTGAGATCCGTTTTTAGGATGATTGCCGAATCAAGGTTGAAATATTTCTGAACATATTTTATCGCCATCCTGGATACTTCATTTATCCCTGAGGCGGTATTCAGCTCTTTGGTGAGTTGATAAAGTGCTTGTGTTCGTTCTTCCCGTATTCTAATTTTCTGTTCTTGCCGGCGAACCCTGGAGGTGAGAATTCCATTTAGTAAGGCTATGAAGAAAAACATGATGAGCATCAGCACATCTTCGGGTTTATCTATGTGCAGGGTAAACTGGGGAGGAATAAAAAAATAATCCCAAATAAGAGCGCTTAATCCTGCTGCAAGCAAAATCGGTCCGGGTCCAAAGAAAATTGCCAGGATGGAGACCAGAAAGAGTAATAGGAATGATACAACCTGGTAGCCAATAAAGTCTCTCACAAGATAGCACGAGATCGATGACAAAAACACCAGAAGTATTGCAGTCAGGTATTCCCTTATATTTGACGTAAAGGAAGGGACAAAAACCTTTTCCCGGTAGCGACCCTTTGCCTGATTATCAGCCCCAAGAATATAAACATCAATGTTACCACTGTACCTTATCAGCTTGTTTACAAAACTGCCAAGTCGTAGCATGGCAAACAAGTTTCGGACCCGTGGCTTTCCGACTATAATGTGGGTTGCATTTTCTTTTTGAGCAAAATCGACAATAGCGCTTACCACATCGTAATTGGTGACAATCCGGACTTTGATGCCCAATTGTTTGGCCAGGCTGATGTTTTTATTGAGCTGATCATGTTCTTTAGGCGTCAGTTGGTGGGAAGTTTCTACATAAATGGCCTGGATGTTGGCCCCCATCGAGTAAGAAAGGTTTTTGGCCCAGCGCAATAACCTGGTCGACTGTATCCTGTAATCAATCGCTACCAAGAGATGCGATCCTGATTTCCAGGGCCCCCTGATGCGCTTTTGCTGCATATAGTCATGCAGTTGTTTGTCAACCCTATCGGCAACAATTCGCAGGGCCATTTCGCGAAGCGCCGTAATATTTCCCTTCCGGAAGAAATTCAGGATGGCTTCGCGAGATCTTTCAGGGGTATATACCTTGCCTTCGGATAATCTCTGGAGCAACTCATCCGGGCTAAGATCGACCAGTTCAACTTCATCCGCATTTTCAAAAATCTCATCAGGCAGGGTTTCCCGAACGATAATTCCTGTAATTTGTGCAACAGTTTCGGAGCGGCTTTCAAGGTGCTGAACATTCACTGTTGTGTAAACGTTGATTCCGTTTTCAAGAATTTCCAGAACATCCTGGTACCGTTTGGTGTGACGACTGCCTGGAGCATTGGTGTGTGCCAGTTCATCTACCAGAACAATCTGTGGTTTTCGGGCAATAATGGCATCCAGATCCATCTCCTGAACCTGGGTTGATTTGTATTCATATTTCTTCCTTTGAATCAACTCAAATCCTTCGACCAGACTGGCAGTTTCTTTTCGATTGTGTGTCTCCACAAAGCCAATGATGATGTCACAACCCTTCGCTTTTTCAACTTTGGCCGACTGAAGCATGGTATACGTTTTACCCACTCCTGCACACATGCCGAAGAAAATCTTCAGTTTTCCGCGTTTACTTTTCTCCTCATCCTTAATGATTGAGGCTAATAGTTCATCTGGATCCGGACGGTTGTTAAGAATATCCATATTCTTATATTTTTTCTTCAAGCCTGACAATCAGCGCTTCAGCCTCATTTTTGATATTTTTTATTCGGGTCAATACACTTTTCAACTCTTGAATCTCATTTATTATCAAAGCCCTTTCCGATTCTACAGGTAAAGTTACAGTCATTTTCTTCTCGTTCTCACTTAATTTCTCTGCCATTTCGTTAATGACCAAAGAAATTTCGTAAAACTTATCTGTCCCTTCAAAATCCAGCCGATGACCATAATCACCTAAACCTAATTTCTTTATTCCATCGTATAATTGGGAAAATCGTTCATTGGAGTAGGATGAGAAACTATACGAATAGAATAGTGCGATTATAAAACACAAAGTCGCAATAATTGATATCTGTGTCAGAGCATCCTGTGTCGAAATTTTGGTATTATCTGTCTTAACTTCAATGGCTTTACCGTTCATTTGTGACAAGAGCATCAACTGTTGGAATAATGTATCAAACTTTTTTTGCAGGAAAAGAACCTTTGTCAACGTGTGAGGCGATTCCATAAATTTTATAACCGAATCGCCGTATTCTTTTAAATCAATTTCAATTCCTGCAACCAATTTATCTTCGCCAGGTTCTGTAATGTTACTTTTCTCAGACTGAAATGAATTGCCGACAACTTTAAGTTCATTTTTAAGAATCAGGTTATGCGAGTTCTCGTTCATTATAAAACTCCTTGTAATCTCCTGATTCATTTTCGTTAACCCCTCTGCCATATCACGTGCATAGACAACTGATAAATAGTTCTCTTTCAGAATGGCTCCAGTTTCATTCGATACCTTATTCATATAGTAGGCAGAGAAGATTGATAACGCCAGAATGATGAATAAAAAAATCATCCCTGTGGAGAATTTTGAGCGAATTGAGAATTTCATGATTTACAATTTTTATTTTATTTCATCCAACTTCAGATTTAACAATAATACATTAATCCTTTGCTCTCCCAAAAACAAGTATTGAGGTGATTGAGATAATTCGGCAATGGACTGCAGAAGTAGTTGTTTTTTGCTGTCATCAAATTGCCTGATTTTGACAATGCGCCCTACCTGCAATAAGGCCGCTTTGGGCGAAATATGTGGATCAAGGCCGCTGGCAGAGGCGAAAACCATTTCTGAAGGAATTTCAGAAATGGTATCCAATTGATTAAACACTATAAATTGCTTTTTTAATGAGTCAACAGAATGTTTCAACCTGGCATTTGTTAAACCAAAATTTGATCCGCCTGAAGGTAATGGATTATAGGATATGGCCGATGGTCGTGAAGTAAAGTAAATTATACTGTCAAAACGCTGGCCAATTAATTCACTGCCGATTATTTTGTTATTTTTTAAAATTAAACTTCCGTTTGCTTTGGCGGGCATGGTAAGTTGTGCAATTCCTGTTACAAATAGCGGATAGATGACGCCGGTTAAAACGGTAAAGAATAGGAGGATTTTTAAGGATATAAATAGAGTTTTCATTTCTTTACAGAATTACATGTTAATTAGAATATCTATAAGTTTAATTCCAATGAAAGGGGCAATAATACCGCCTAAGCCGTAGATAACCAAATTACGTGTCAATGCGGTATTGGCCGAGACGGGTTTATATTGTACACCTCTTAAAGCCAAAGGAATTAGCAAGACGATGATAATGGCATTAAAAATTACCGCGCTCAAAATTGCGCTCTGGGGAGAACCGAGATTCATAATATTTAAGGCCGAAAGAGGTCCTACACCGCTTTTGCCGGAATAGAGTGAGATGGCGATAGCAGGAATAATGGCAAAATATTTAGCCACATCGTTGGCAATGCTAAAGGTCGTTAGTGCACCCCTTGTCATCAGCAATTGCTTGCCAACCTCGACGACCTCAATCAGTTTAGTTGGATTACTATCAAGGTCAACCATATTACCGGCTTCACGGGCAGCCTGAGTACCTGTATTCATCGCAATACCAATATCTGCCTGGGCAAGTGCCGGAGCATCGTTTGTTCCATCGCCAATCATACCAACCAAATGCCCGTTTGCCTGTTCCTCGCGGATACGACGTAATTTATCTTCGGGTGTAGCTTCTGCCATGAAATCATCAACTCCTGCTTCGGCAGCAATGGCAGCGGCAGTCAGTGAGTTGTCACCCGTAATCATTACGGTTCGAATCCCCATCTTCCTAAGTTCAGCAAATCGCTGCTTGATGCCGCCTTTTACAATATCCTTCAGGTGAATCACCCCAAGAACTCTTTTGTCTTCAGCCACGACCAAAGGGGTTGCGCCTTGTCGTGCCAATTCGGAAACTATATCTTGTATTTTTTGAGTATAAAAACCATTGTTGCTTTGCACAAAAGAACGAATGGCTTCGGATGAACCTTTTCGGATCATATGAACAGTGCCGTCGTCTGTTTTAAAATCAACGCCGCTCATTCGCGATTGCGCTGTAAAAGGAATAAATGTCGCATTTAGTTGATGAACTTCGCGGCCACGAATATTGAATTGTTCTTTGGCTAGGACGACAATCGAACGCCCTTCGGGTGTTTCGTCCGATAAGGATGAAAACTGGGCAGCATCGGCAAGTTCTTCAACAGTTACCCCTTCGGCGGGAATAAAATTGGTAGCCATGCGGTTACCCAATGTGATTGTTCCGGTTTTATCAAGTAAAAGTACATCAACATCTCCTGCTGCTTCGATGGCACGGCCACTTGTTGCAATCACGTTTCGCTGCAAAAGCCTGTCCATTCCGCTAATTCCGATTGCACTTAACAAACCTCCTATGGTAGTCGGGATTAAACAAACCAGTAAAGCAATTAAAACAGGGATGGTTAAATTCTGTGATTGAGGCAAACCTGAGGCCGAAAGACTATAACTAAAGAATGCCGGAAGTGTTGCCACTGCCAAAAGAAAAACGATTGTCAAACCTGAAATTAGAATTGACAGTGCAATTTCATTGGGTGTTTTTTGACGTTTTGCTCCTTCTACCAATGCTATCATGCGGTCTATAAATGTGTTACCTGATTCAGAGGTAATACGTATCAATACGCGGTCACTGATAACCTTCGTCCCGCCTGTAACAGCCGACCTGTCGCCTCCGCTTTCGCGGATAACAGGGGCTGATTCGCCAGTGATTGCGGATTCGTCAACACTGGCAATCCCTTCAATCACTTCGCCATCCGAGGGGATGACATCTCCTGCTTCACAAACTACAACGTCACCTTTTTTAAGTTCAGTGGCATTTATGGCAACTTCTTGTTTTCCATCCATCTTACGAGCTATGGTTTGAGTGCGGTTTTTCCGCAAACTATCAGCTTGTGCTTTTCCCCGGCCTTCGGCGATTGCCTCAGAAAAATTAGCAAACAACACCGTAAACCAAAGCCAAATAGCTATATTCAGGTTGAACCATGAAAAATTACCCTGAAAAATACCGGTAAACACAATGATTGTTGTTAGAAGAGAGCCGATTCCCACTATAAAAATGACGGGGTTTTTAATCAGCAAAGCAGGATTTAATTTAATAAAACTGTCTTTTACTGCCTGTATTGCCAACTTACGGTTAAACAGGCTTATATTTTGTTTTGTACTCATTTTGTCAAGAATTAAAAGGTAACACCATTGTTCATCTGCAAATGTTCTACAATAGGCCCAAGCGATAAAGCGGGGAAATGCGTTAATCCACCGACAATCAGGATGACCGCAATCAGCAAACCGATAAACAACCAATTGTCAGTATGGAAAGTACCGGCCGAAGT
>DATCHD010000021.1:0-25748 GCA_036508555.1 Prolixibacteraceae bacterium | reverse complement strand
GATAAATTATTGATTATCTTAACCTAATACATAAATTACTGCTTAATGGATCCATTTAAAATATACAAAGCCGTAAAGGAACAATACAAAAGTTATATCCAAACTTTTCAGGTATTTCAAAATCCGGAAATAAAGCAATTTGTAGAAGATGGTATTAACAAACGCAAAATGCTTTGGCAGGAGCCAGTTATTCAGATCAGTAAACGTTTCAAAGCAGGTGAGCCCCTTTCCGATTTAATTGCTAAAGGTTGGCTACATCCGTCCTGCTCAAAAGTCTTTTTGAAATGAACAACCAACAACTCCCAATTTTTATTACCGGACCATTCAGGCAATTGCTGACGATGGATAAACTGTCATTGAAAGGCAGTTTGAAGGATGCTCAGTTGGAAGTAGTTGAGGAAGCCGGTATTGTACATCAAGACGGGATCATTCTCGAGATTGGGAGGTTCAAAGATTTATGTGCCAAATACAGCTCATCCAATTTCGCAATTCAATTGATTGAATCTGATGTTGTTGCGCTTCCTGGATTCGTTGATCCGCACACCCATCTTTGCTGGGCCGGAAGCAGGGCAAATGATTATTCCCTTCGGTTGCAGGGAGTAAGTTATGCGGAGATTGCTAGTCAAGGGGGCGGGATTTGGGATACCGTCACCAAGACACGAATGGCATCCGACAAGGAGTTGGGGGAACTATTGATCTCCAGAGTATCACGACAATTGAAAAATGGAATCACCACCTGTGAAGTGAAGAGTGGATATGCGCTCAATCCGGAAGGAGAGAGCAGACTACTCGAAATTATCGGATCGGTGAACCGGGAATGTCCCATCGATTTGGTTTCCACCTGTCTGGCGGCCCATATTAAACCAAAAGATTTCGAAGGATCGCAGGAAGCATACCTGCAGATGCTGATCGAAGAATTACTTCCTAAAGTCAAGAAAAGTAAACTATCCAGACGTATTGATATTTTTGTAGACGAAGGAGCATTCGGAGTCCCGGAAGCCGAAAACTACCTGCTGGCCGCCAAACGCCTCGGCTTTGACCTAGTTGTTCATGGAGAGCAGTTTACTTCGGGAGGCGCATCTCTGGCTGTCAGGGTTGGCGCAAAGAGTGTGGACCACCTGGAGATGATCGCTACTGAAGCCATTGCGCTGCTGACTGCTTCTGAAGTTGTGGCTATGGCATTGCCGGGTGCCTCCATCGGATTGGGCTGCCAGTTTGCCCCAGCCCGTAAACTTCTCGACGCTGGTTGTTGTCTGGCCATCGGATCTGACTGGAATCCTGGTTCAGCACCGATGGGTGATCTGCTGGTTCAGACGGCCATCCTGGGTGCTTTCGAAAAACTGAGTATGGCTGAGCAGTTGTCGGCCATCACCTTCAGGGCGGCTCATGCACTGAATTTGGCTGACAGAGGGATACTGAAAAAGGGCAATATTGCTGATTTCATCGGCTTCCCCAGTAGGAGTTATAAAGAAATATTGTACCAGCAAGGGATGTTGAAACCCAATTTAATCTGGAAAAGAGGGAGACAGGTTTCCTGAAAAGATTACGATGGTTTTGACTATTTTTGGTATTATAAGGAAGCATTTTACGAAAGTCCTAAAGGCAAAATGGTTTTACAGACTATTTGGAATAAGCGAATCCAAAATTAAGAAATTGTATATTTGTGTTTAAAAATTAACTTTTTAGTAGATAATTGATTAATGGAAATTAGAATCTTGAAACCACGGAAGGCACTCAATAAAGCCTTTCTGAAAGTAAAACCAAACAGGACTGAAATCGAGAGTTTCAAGACCAATTTAATCCAGTTACTCGACAGGATTAATGACAAGGAATCGGAAGAATTTCATAAAAACCTTGTAATTGACTTTTTAAAGAAAACTTATTACGACCCGAATCATTTTATAAATACAAAAGGCCGAAATGACCTTGTAATACATAACACCAACAGCGCCTCCGGTTTCGTGGGGATTATTGTTGAAGCTAAAAAGCCGACCAACAAAGCTGAAATGCTGACCCAAAACAAAATCAATGTGAAAGCATTTCAAGAATTGGTTTTGTATTATTTGCGTGAGCGGATTACGCATAAAAATATTGAGATTAAATACCTGATTGCAACCAACATTAACGAATGGTTTATTTTTGATGCAACGCAGTTTGACAGGTTGTTTGCTCAAAATAAAAACCTTGTAAAACAATTCAACGACTTTGAAGGTGGGCGGTTAGCTGATACCAAAACAGATTTTTTCTACAAACAAATTGCCGAGCCATTTATTGCCGACATAAAACACGATATTGAGTTTACCTATTTCGATATTCGGGAGTATGAAAAACCTTTACGTAACGATGACAGAAAAGACGATAAAAAACTCATTTCGTTGTTCAAATTACTTTTGCCCGAGCATCTTTTAAAACTTCCTTTCGCAAACGACAGCAACAGCCTTGATAAACGATTTTATGGTGAATTGCTTCACATAATCGGATTAACAGAAACCAAAGATGGAAGTAAAAAACTAATTGAGCGGAACAAAGAAGGCGAACGAAATAGAGGCTCGTTTCTTGAAAATGCAATTATCCACTTAGACAGCCTTGACAAAATAACACGGCTTGAAAAACCAAGCCAGTTTGGGGCAAACTTACAAGAACGACTTTTCAATGTTGGGATTGAATTGAGCATTACATGGATAAATCGTATTTTATTCCTAAAACTTTTAGAAGCACAATTAATTACCTATCACAAAGGCGATAAATCATACGAGTTTCTAAGTTTTGATAAAATCAAAGATTACGATGATTTAAATAGCCTGTTTTTTCAAGTGCTCGCTCGCAAGCAAAACGAGCGTAACGAAGATATAAAAGGGTTATTTGCAAAAGTTCCGTATTTGAACAGTTCGCTTTTTGAACCAACAGAGATAGAACATTCCACGCTATTTATAAGTCAATTAAGCAACGACAAAACAATTCCGATTTATTCATCGACTGTAATAAAAGATGACAAAGGAAAAAGACGAACAGGCAATATTAATCCGCTCGAATATCTTTTCGAATTTCTCAATGCTTACGATTTTGCAAGCGAAGGCAGCGAAGAAATTCAGGAAGACAATAAAACTCTTATTAATGCTTCGGTTCTTGGACTGATTTTCGAGAAAATAAATGGATACAAAGACGGCTCTTTCTTTACACCTGGTTTTATAACCATGTATATGTGCCGCGAAACCATACGTAAAGCGGTGGTTCAAAAATTTAATGAAACCAAAGGCTGGAAATGCAGCGACATTCATTCACTTTACGATAAAATTGAAGACCGAAACGAAGCCAATAAAATAATCAATGACTTAAAAATTTGCGACCCTGCCGTGGGTTCAGGTCACTTTTTGGTTTCGGCACTCAACGAAATGATTGCCATAAAAAGCGATTTGAAAATATTGCAAGACCGAGAAGGCAGACGGTTAAAAGAATATCATTTTGAAGTGGTAAACGATGAATTGATAGTAACGGACGAAGATGGCGAACTTTTTGAGTACAACCCCACCAACAAAGAAAGCCATCGCATTCAGGAAACGCTGTTTCACGAGAAGCAAACCATTATTGAAAATTGTTTGTTTGGTGTTGATATAAACCCCAATTCGGTAAAAATTTGCCGCTTGCGTTTGTGGATTGAACTTTTGAAAAATGCTTATTACAAAAACGCAAAAGAGCTTGAAACCCTTCCTAACATTGATATAAACATTAAATGCGGAAACTCGTTGATTAGCCGGTATCCGCTTGATTCAGACTTACGCAATATTTTAAAAAGCAGCAAATGGACGATTGACTCTTATCGACTGGCAGTTGCTACCTACCGCAACGCCAAAGACAAAGATGTAAAACGCGAAATGGAAAAGCTTATACTAAATATAAAGCAAGACTTCACTTCAGAAATCCGCAAAAACGACCCGTATAAAACCAGGATCGAAAAATTAGCAAATGAATTATACAATAAATTTACCGGCAACTTTCTATTCGAACCACAGATACCCTTTGGCAGATATGAAAAAGAACTCGAAAAGAAACGAAAAAAAGAACAGGAAAAACTTGAAGTAGAAATTACCCAGCTAACAAAAAAAATTGATGAAATAAAAAGCAACAAAATTTACGAAAACGCTTTTGAATGGAGGTTTGAGTTTCCCGAAGTGTTGGACAACAACGGCGATTTTGTCGGGTTTGATGTGGTGATTGGGAATCCGCCTTACATTGACAGTAGAGAGAATCAAGAAAGCCAAAAAGAATATTGGAAGAAAAATTATCGTTCAACTGAATTTGGCAAGACGAATACTTATGAAATATTTATTGAAAGAGGAATTGAAATTTTAAAATCCGACAGACTACTAACATATATTTTCCCTATTGTATGGCTTTCAGTTGAAGCATGTCAATCTTCAAGAAGATTTGTTTTGTCAAACTACTTGGCAAATGAAATTGCATACACAGAAGCAGCAGTATTTTCAGATGCAAATGTTGATACAATGATACTTCAATTATCAAAGACGAAACCGATAAAGGATTATAAAATTAATGTCAAGAAGTTTAATCATAATTTTTCAGCCATTGATGAATTGAAAAATGTAGTTCAGCAAAATGAGAAAGATGAATTCAAAAGAGTTTATTTAAAACTAGATGCGATTTATGAAAGGATTTTAAATACCATTTCAGACAAATGCACACAGCTTTCAGAATTGGTTGACATCGTAAATGGAATTGCAACGGGGCCTGATAAAGAAAAATATTTTGCAGAGAAGAAACTTGATGAAAATTACAAACCGCTTTTGATGGGTAGCAACATTCAGTATTATCAAACCGACTTTTCAAACACTTGGATAAACTATGATAGAAAACTTTTGCATAGAGCAAGAGAAGAAAGCATCTTTCTTTCTGACGAAAAAATAATCATGCAGCGAATCAGAAATGTAAAGCTGGAAAGAAGAATTGTTGCAACATTAGACACCGACCATTATTACACTTTCAATTCCGTAAACAACTTATTACAGAAGAATAAAGAATACAACCTAAGATACATTTTGGGTGTTCTCAATTCTACTCTTGTTAATTACTTAATCAAAAATCTTTCATCAAATACAAACTTGACTGCACAGGATTTAGATACAATTCCTTTTCGTAAAATTAATTTCAAAGACATAATTGACAAGCAGAGTTGCGAAAGGATTATCAAACTTGTAGATGAAATTCTAAAAGTGAAAAAGAAAAACATTGACACAACAAAACTTGAAACAGAAATTGATGAATTAGTTTACCAACTTTACGATTTAACAGCCGAAGAAATAGAAATAATAGAAAATGGGGTAAAATAACAGCCATGACCAAAGAAACCGCCATAAAACTTTTTGAACAAAAAGGAGTTCGCTCACTATGGAGCGATGAAGATGAGAAATGGTATTTTTCTATTATCGATATTATCTCAATTTTAACAGACCAACCTACATACCAAGGGGCTATAAATTACTGGAAAGTACTGAAAAGCAGGTTGGTTAAGGAAGGCAATGAAACGGTTACAAATTGTAACCGTTTGAAATTACTTGCCGAAGACGGTAAAATGCGCGAAACCGATGTTGCAGATACCGAACAGCTTTTTAGGCTCATTCAAAGTGTTCCTTCGCCCAAAGCTGAACCATTCAAAATGTGGCTGGCACAAGTTGGCCGTGAGCGTATCGACGAAATAGAAGATCCCGAACAAGGCATTGACCGCCTAATGGAAACATTCTTACGCAAGGGATATAGCAAAGAATGGATTAACCAGCGGCTTAAAAGTATCGAAGTCCGCAAGGAACTTACCGATGAGTGGGAAAACCGTGGCTTGCAAAAGAGTGTGTCTGTCCAAACGCACGGCAGACAATACATTGCAGCAAATTTGCTTGAAAATATAACGGAAGACAAGAATCACCAGCACCTACTTCCAGGCAACTGTCTGACAAATATCCAATTATGAAAAGAATTATCGAATGTGTGCCGAATTTTTCGGAAGGGCGGGAGTTGGAAGTCATCCGGCTGATTACTGAAGTCATCGAAAATGTACCCGGTATCAAATTGCTTAATGTGGATCCGGGATATGCCACCAACCGCACGGTCATATCCTTCGCAGGTGAACCCGAAGCTGTGGTGGAAGCGGCTTTTCAATCCATTAAAAAGGCTTCTGAACTGATTGATATGCGTCATCACAAGGGGGAGCACCCGCGTTTTGGGGCGACTGATGTGTGTCCGTTGGTACCGGTTTCGGACGTGACCATGGAGGAAACGGTGGAATATGCCAGGGCCCTGGCCAAACGCGTCGGAGAAGAACTGGCGATTCCGGTTTATTGCTACGAACATGCCGCTTTCGAGCCCAGGAGGCAGAGTCTGGCCAATTGCCGGTCCGGCGAATACGAGGGTTTATCCGAAAAAATTGCCTCTTTGCAGTGGAAACCCGATTTCGGTCCTGCCGTTTTTAATGCCCGCTCAGGTGCCACAGCCATTGGTGCGCGCAACTTTCTGATCGCTTACAATGTGAACCTTAATACCAATTCGGTCCGCCTGGCCAATTCCATTGCTTTTGATGTCAGGGAGGCAGGCAGGATCCTTCGCGAAGGTGATCCCGTAACAGGGAAAGTCGTCAAAGACAAGAAGGGTGAGCCGATTCGCGTTCCGGGTACGCTTAAGAATGTGCGAGCCATCGGATGGTACATCCAAGAGTATAGAATGGCTCAGATATCTATGAATCTGACAGATATTACCGTAACGCCTATTCATAAGGCTTTCGATGAGGTCTGCGAAAAGGGTGTCACGCGGGGGGTCCGGGTTACCGGATCAGAATTGATTGGGGTAGTGCCACTCTCCTGCATGCTCGACGCGGGGAAATATTTTCTCCATAAGCAGAAACGTTCATCGGGTATTCCGGATGAAGAGATTATTGAAGTAACTGTCAGGACTTTAGGGCTAAATGAACTTGCGCCTTTCGATCCTAAGAAGCGGATCATCGAATATCTTCTTCTGGAGGAGCAAGGAGACCAATTGGTGGATCTCTCCTTTAAAAACCTTGTCTATGAGACTGCTTCAGACGCTCCGGCGCCGGGTGGAGGGTCTGTCTCCGCGGCAGTGGGGGCGCTGGGTGCGGCACTCGGGACGATGGTTGCCAATCTGTCTGCCCATAAACGTGGGTGGGACGACCGATGGGAAGAGTTTTCAACCTGGGCAGAGAAAGGCAAGACCGCCTATCTTGAATTGTTAACTCTGGTAGACGAAGATACCCTTGCTTTCAACGGTATCATGTCCGCCTTCGGCCTGCCAAAGGAGAGTAATGACCAAAAAGAGATTCGCAGAAAGACCATACAGGAGGCAACCATTAATGCAATTGAGGTCCCATGGAGGGTGATGAAAATAGCTGCTGATGCCCTTGAACTGTTAGAAGAGATGGCTAAGAAGGGCAATCCCAATTCAGCCAGTGATGTTGCCGTTGGCGCGCTATGTCTTAAGACGGCCGTCTCAGGAGCCTTACTGAATATCAAGATCAATGCTGTTGAATTGAGCGACGCATCTCAGGTTGAGGACCTTCTGTTGCAGGCAGAAATAATGGAGAAAACGACCATCAAACGTTGTGCACAAATTCAGAAACGGGTACTGAAAACTATCAATTCAAAACCCTAACTTTGTGCGGTTCGTGGATCCGGTGAAATAGTATAAATATGAAGTTACTGAATAATCCTTTCAAGAAATATCTCATCTTCTTTTGGTCAGTATTTGCGGTGGGCCTCGTTGCCATTATAGTGCTTTTTGCACTGATTGGTAATGGCAAACTCGGCTATATGCCAACCCTGACTGAGCTGGAAAATGTTGAATCTTCGCTGGCATCAGAAGTTTATACGGCAGACAGCCTGGTGATGCGCAGGTATTATTTCAAGGAAAACAGAACTTTCATCAGTTTCAATGCCATCAGCCCCAATGTCATCCATGCCCTGGTAGCGACCGAAGATGCACGTTTTTACAGCCATCCGGGGATCGACCTGCGCGGGCTATTCCGGGTATTTAAAGGCATCGCTACCGGCGACCAGAGTGCAGGCGGAGGAAGTACCTTGTCGCAACAATTGGCCAAGATGCTGTTTCCCCGGGAGGATATCAGTAACAAATTTCAACTGGGAATCAGAAAGTTACGTGAGTGGGTGATCGCAGTGAAACTCGAACGGAGTTTCACCAAGGAGGAGATTATCTCGATGTACCTGAATAAATTCGACTTCCTTAACCTGGCTGTAGGAGTCAAGTCTGCAGCCGAGATCTATTTTGGAACGACGCCCGATAAATTGGACATTGAACAGTCTGCCATGCTGATCGGGATGGCCAAGAATCCATCTCTGTACAACCCCATCAGAAGGCCCGAATTGGTTCGAAACCGACGAAATGTAGTCTTGGCACAAATGGAGAAATACGGCTACATCAACAAAGCCGAGATGAATTCCTATAAGAGCCGGCCGCTGAATCTGAACTTCCACAAAGAGGATTTCAAGTCTACTCCCGGGACCTATTTTACCGAATACCTCCGCACCTTGTTAAATTCATCCAAACCGCTGAGAGAAAGATACAAGGCCTGGCAGGTACAGCAATTCACTGAAGACTCAGTCGAATGGGAAAACAATCCGTTGTATGGATGGTGCGCCAAGAATCCGAAACCGGACGGCAAACGCTACGACATCTATACCGACGGACTGAAAATATATTCCACCATAGACATGCGGATGCAGGCTTATGCGGAAAAGGCCATTGTGACACATCTCAGTAAAAATGTTCAGCCTCTGTTTAACGAGCGGATCAAAAGTCAGCGCAACCGGCCGTTCTCCAACGATCTGACCAATGAGCAGGCGCAGCAGGAGTACGACAGGATGATGAAGGGAAGCGACCGATATCGATCGCTTCGAATCCAGGGAATCCAGGCGGAAGAGATAAAAAAGGTCTTCAATACGCCGACCGAGATGATGGTATTCTCCTACAGGGGTGAGATTGACACCATCATGACTCCGCTCGATTCCATCAAATACCATCTGGGATTCCTGCGTTCTGCGATGATGACCATGGAGGTAAAAACAGGTAAGATCAAGGCCTGGGTTGGCGGACCAAACTACAAACATTTCATGTATGATATGGTGAAGAGTGGGAAACGGCAGGTTGGCTCTACCGTGAAACCATTCCTTTACACCCTGGCAATGCAGAACGGTTTCTCTCCCTGCACGCTCGTTCCGAATACGGAACACTCTTTCGCGCTTTACGACGGAACCACCTGGACTGCCAAGAACTCTGGCACGACCAAGATGGACGGCAAAATGGTGACGCTAAAATGGGGACTGGCTAATTCGGTCAACCAGATATCGGCCTGGGTAATGAAACAGTTTAATCCGCAGGCGATGGCCGATATGATGCACAAACTAGGGATTACCAGTCCGATTGATGCTGTACCTTCCATGTTTTTGGGAACATCAGATGTGTCTGTGTATGAGATGGTTGGTGCTTATGGTACTTATGGGAATCATGGTGTCTATACCAAGCCGTATTGTGTAACCAGGATTGAAGACCGGAACGGCAATGTGCTGGCCCGTTTTTCACCCGAATCACATGATGCCATCGATGCCAAGACGGCTTATCTGATGATTAACCTGATGGAAGCGGTTGTGAATGAAGGAACCAGTGCCCGCCTTCGCAGGAATGTCGAGTATGGAAATATTACCGCTGATGTGGCAGGAAAGACAGGAACCACGCAGAATCAGTCGGATGGCTGGTTCATGGGAATAACTCCGGAACTGGTTACCGGAGTTTGGACAGGAGGAGATCTTCGCAGTATCCACTTCGAAGGACTCTCTGCGGGACAGGGGGCCGCCATGGCGCTGCCCATTTATGGCTATTACATGAACAGCCTGTTTCGGGATCGTACGCTTGGGTATAACCAATCATCTGTTTTTGAGGCACCACCCGGATTCAATGTTAACACGGATTGTAGCAAAGTGATGAAGGCGGAGAAGGAAGACGATTATTCAATTTTCTGACCGCTACCGGATTCCCGGATCGCCTTGCTGAGATCCTCGTCTGGTTTTATGACATTGTAATTACCCGTATCGAAGCCAATCGGTTACGCACTTTTTTTGAGAAAAGGTTTTGTAGCTATCTGGTTGCAAAAACATATCCTTCATCATTCTTCTGAATGGACAAATGGTGTGTTTTGGCAATTACATTTACGATATCATCAATTTGTAATTTCTCAAAGTTAGCTGTATAGGCGATATGGGCGATACCCGGGTCGGAGAATTCCAGTTTTACATGGTAGATGTTTTCAAGTTCTTCAAATACAGATGATAACGGCGTGTGGTGAAAGGAAAGCTCCTTGGTTATCCAGGATAAAAAATTGGGAGTAAGCTCTTTGGAAACAATTATTTCACCTTTTTTTGTCAGAAATTTTCCACTGGAACCTGCGGCAATAATTTTGGTCTCTTTTTGATCTTTGTCGAATAGTCTGACGCTGCCTGTTACGACACTGACCTCTACCTGTTCCTTACCAGGATAAGCCGATATGTTAAATGAGGTACCCAGATCCTCGATCTCGACATTATTGACCTCCACAACAAACGGGTGATTCGAATCATGAATTATGTCGAAAAATGCCTCTCCCGTAAGAATCACTTTTCTCATTGATCCGGCGAATTTTTCGGGGTATTTCAGGGAGGAGCCGGCATTCAGTTTCACGGTAGAACCATCTGGTAATTTGATAGTTGTATAGGATAATGGTTGGGTGATCGTCTGTATTGTTTTCATCACCGGGCCGGACGCCACCAGCTGGTTTCCGGTTCTATCCGTATTCCTGACGAACAGGAAGGTGATGGAAGTCAGTGCGATCAGGGCAACGAATATTGCCGCATATTTCCATAAATTGAATCGTCTTCGTTTGACAATCTTCGTTTCGGGTTGTAGCTTCTCTTTTAATTCCGACCATACCTTATCAGGATCGCTTTTCCGATAGCTATAAGCAGTTCCGGTAAGCTCCCAGGTCTGCTTGAGTTCCGAAAAACCTGCTCCTTCAAATATTTCAGGTTCCGGCTGATCGGTCGACTCACCGGTCAACCAGGCGACCCATTGGTTTTCATCTTTGTTCTTTTCTACCATATTTTATATAGCTTTCCTATCACATTGACATTTAAATCCAGAAATACCCTTATCCTGTAGCATAAAAAAGAGCATTAAATGTTTATATTCTTTCAGGGAATCCCTTAGTTGTTTGAGGGCGAGTGTCATTTGGGCTTCAACAGTTTTGATGGAGAGATTTAGTTTGTCGGCAATTTCTCGATATTTAAGTCCTTCCTCCCTGGCCAATCGAAAGATAGCCTGTCTCTTTTCAGGAAGGGCACCGATGGCTTTTTCAATTTTGGTCAGCAATCCGATTTCCGGAAAATAGGACTGATAGTCATCGTTTTCGCATTCCAATTCTTTTCTCAGATATTCAGAACGCACCTTTACCTTGTCAAGATGATTGAGGCTGTGATTTCTGACTGACCTGAACAGATAATGCTCAATGGAAGTTGTGATTATAACTTCATGCCTGTTCTGCCATAATTTCAGGTAAACATCCTGAACGATGTTTTCGGCAGCTGGGAGATCGCGGACAATGCGGAAAGCGTAGGCAGTGAGGGGTCGGAAGAACGCTCTGAACAGTATTTCAAAAGCTTGCTGACTGTCGTGACGGATGGCTTCAAAAGTATTCAGTTCCTCTGATGGGTTCATAGAACAGGCTTCACATCAAAATAATTTTATGAATTTACGACAAACAATTTATTATCTTTGCACCTCGCAGGAAAAAACGTCCCAACGCCCGGGTGGCGGAATTGGTAGACGCGCTGGACTCAAAATCCAGTGATAGCAATATCGTGCGGGTTCGATTCCCGCCCCGGGTACTAAGAAGCTTAGATAATAATCTGATATTCAGAGTTTTATCTAAGCTTTTTTATTTGCTACTGAAACATTTTGATTTTGGGCACAAATTTCTGGTTATTTTTTAAAGGTATAAACAGCAAATAATCAGATTGTTGATAAGTTTATAGTATCAGACTTCCAATGCCTTTATTTGAAAATCAGGTAGTAAGCGATAGGATAACGTAAAATAAAAATCCGTTATTTTGCAGTCATGGGACAATTATTACTACCGTTATTTCCAAGAGATACCCGAATGATAACCATGACACTTGGTGTTCGGGAACAACAAGGGACTGTCTATTATCTTCATAGTGGGATGCCGATATTTTCACATGAATCAGATGATTTAACTAATTCTGATTATTTCCAGCGCCATCTCCCGTAATTTGTATTTCTGGATCTTGCCGCTGGCGGTCATAGGAAATTCATCGACAAAAAACAGGTATTTGGGGATTTTGAAACGGGAGATCTTACCCCGGCAAAAATCGGCGATGTCTTCCTCCCGGAGTTCTGATCCGGCTTTCCTTTTGATAAATGCGCCCACCTCTTCGCCGTATTTCTCGCTGGCAACGCCAACCACCTCTACCGCTTCAATTTCGGGGTGGGTGTAAAGGAAATTTTCAATTTCACGAGGGTAGATGTTTTCGCCTCCGCGGATGATCAGGTCTTTGATCCGTCCGGTGACCCTGAAATAACCGTTTTCGTCCATCACGCCGAGGTCGCCCGAACGGAGCCACCCCTGTGCATCAATGGCATTCGCGGTAGCTTCTTCGTTTTTGTAATAGCCCTTCATCACATTGTATCCCCGGCAACAGAGTTCACCCTGTTCTCCTGGTTTAAGTTCTATGCCAGTTTCGGGATCGGCTACTTTAACTTCTACTTCCGGATAGGCCTTTCCCACGGTAGTGGAACGAATTTCAGGCGAATCGGTCACACGGGTAGCAGTCATGCCCGGGGAAGATTCTGTTAGTCCGTAGACGATGATCAGCTCCTTCATATTCATCTTTTCCATCACGTTGTTCATGGTTTCGATCGGACAGAGTGAGCCGGCCATGATACCGGTCCGAAGGGAAGAAAGGTCAAACAACGGGAACATCGGATGGTTGAGTTCGGATATAAACATGGTAGGTACGCCGTGCAATGCGGTACATTTTTCTTTTTGCACGGAGGCCAAAACCGTCAGCGGATCGAAATTTTCGACCATCACCATGGTGGCCCCCCGCGTGATGACAGAGCAGAGGGCAAGCACACAGCCAAAACAGTGGAAGAGGGGCACACAGACGCACAAGCGCTCATCGGCCGAAAAATTCATGCAGAAGGCTGTGGCGTTGCCGTTGTTGAGGATGTTGTGGTGGGTGAGCATCACCCCCTTCGGAAAGCCGGTCGTGCCGGATGTATATTGCATGTTGACCACGTTGAAACAGGAGACCCGGCCGGTGGCTTCCAGCAATATCTGGTCGCTGAGCTGACTTCCCAGAAGGATCAGTTCAGGGGTGTTGTACATGCCCCGGTGTTTTTCGGGGCCCATGAAAACGACGTTTTTCAGCTCGGGAAATTTTTCGCTTTTCAAAAATCCGCGCTGACCCTCTCTCAATTCAGGGACTAGGTCATAGATCATCTGAACATAGTCGCTGTCGCGCCAGCCGTTGACCAGGCAGAGGGTGTGCAGATCTGAGTCATTGATCAGGTATTCGAGTTCGTGTGTTCTGTAATTGGTGTTGATGGTGACCAGTACGCCCCCTATCTTCGCGGTAGCAAAGAAGTAGGTGAGCCAGTCGGGAACATTGTTGGCAAAAATCCCGAGTTTGTCGCCTTTCCCCACGCCCAGATAAAGCAAAGATTTAGCCAGATTATCCACTCTTTCGTTGAAAGTGGAATAGGAAAATCGGAGACCCCTGTCGGGATAAACAATGAAATCTTTGTCGGGGGTATTTTTGGCCCATTGTTCCAGAAACTGGCCAAAGGTGGTATCGATTAGTTGCATGAGCAGTTATAAGTTGTGAGTTGAAAAATATGACATGAACGTGAATTTATCCCGTTAAAATGGTGCGTAAACAACTGCGAGTATCCGGGCTGGTTCGCTGGTAGCAGCATGGACATGGTGGTCAACGACAGAGTCGTAATAGATGCTGTCGCCTTCGGATAGCCGGTAGGTTTCTTTGCCGTAGGATATTTCAATCTCCCCGGAAAGAACATAGATGAACTCTTCACCTTCGTGCGCCGATAGGCGGGTCTCCGATGCGTGATTAGGTGCGATGTCTATCAGAAATGGTTCAAAATGTCTGCCGGATTTGTCCCCGGCCAGGGGATAAAAGGCAAGGCTGGATCCTGCTTCGTTGTTGGAAGTTGAGAATCCGGTGCCTAACTGTGCCCCTCCCTTTCGGGAAACTACAGGGCCAAGCTTTTCCTGATCATCCAGAAATGTTCCCAACCGAACGCCCAAAGCCCGGGCAACTTTGATGAGATGCCCCAGAGAGGGAATGGCTTCCCCTGTTTCCATCTTTTCAACCATTTTGGTGGTAAACCTGCATCGTTCGGCCAGCTCCCCGGTTGTAATTTTTTTGTTTTGTCTGATCGTAGTTATTTTAGCCCCAATAAGATTAAACTCCTTCATGCAAATGATTTTTTGTTACAAATAGCGATAAATTTAGCGTTTTTGGTTCGGAATGTAGACTTCGTAAGAATATTTTTGACAATCTATTAATCAATGTGTTATATAACTGAACATTTACACTGTATAGAATGGTTAGTTTCCTTGGTAAAAAATGTGGAAAGTAATGTTAATTTAACGCCACGTGCGAGACTGGTGACAGTGTTTTGGAAAAGTTGAAAACTACATCGACTCCGATTGAAAATATTTCCGTAGTCTTTTCGAAGAATGCCCGGGATTGAGAATAAAGGGTACAAATGGGGAGAGGTTGGAACAGTAGAGGTTCACAGAGTAATTGATTAGAAAGTTGTAATTGTTTACCTGTATTTATTCGGTAATAAAATTATGTCCCTCAAATGAAAATTAACCCCATATTGGAATGTATTCTGCAAATTTAGTCGACTCATTATTTGGATATTTAGATTACATAATTCTTAAATTAGACTTTTTGGTGCTTTCTGATAAATTCCGGATGTACCAGAAAACCTGAAATTGAGATTATAGATGTAAACTTTTTCAAACAAAAGGTCGAGATCACGAGCATCCTTGCCGATGAAAAACGGCTGTGCCAGGTTGGTGAAAATCGGATACAAAGATTTTAACTGAATTATATACAAATGAATAATAAAGTTCTATTTTTGATTAAATTGTATCTTTGAACGGCAAGGGGGAAACATTCTGTCTTGCATTTCGAACCCAAACAGCAGCAAATGGCAATCCCCAAAATCAGTAGTAATGACAGGCTCAAGCTGCTATTACTTATAGCAGGGTTTCAACTTTGCCTGGCAGTCAATGTTCAGGCGCAAGGCAAGGATTCACCGCAATGGGGTGAAAAGTATTCCCGGAATATGATATCAGGTGAAACTGGTTTACCTGCCACCTTCAATATCGAAACTGGTGTCAATGTAAAATGGTCAGTATCAGTTGGTGACAATTGCTATGCAACCCCTGTAATTGCTGGAGGTAAGGTTTTGATTGGAGCAAATAACGCAGATATGCGCGACCCCCGCCATGAGGGTGATCGGGGTACGTTGCTTTGTTTAAATGAATCGGATGGTAGTTTGTGCTGGCAACTGGTTGTCCCACGCATCGAAGGCGACCGGCATAACGACTGGCCGATGGTTGGAATTTGTTCGGTTCCAACGGTCGAGGGTAACCGGGTGTACATTCTTACCAACCGTTCAGAAGTACTTTGCCTTGATCTGAACGGCCAGGCAGACGGGAATGATGGTACCTTCCAAGGAGAGGGATGGTACATGGCACCTTCGGGCCAGTTCCCCTATAAAATCACCTCAAAAGATGCCGATATTATCTGGATGTATGACTTGAAGTTGGAATTGGGCTTGTGTCCGCACGATTCACCTCATGCATCCATACTGATTGACGGAGATTTTCTATATTTAAACACGTGTAATGGAGTGGATTACAGGCATCTTGAAACAACCGGACTAACTGCTCCCAGTCTTATCGCACTGGATAAGAACACAGGTCGGCTGGTTGCCAGGGATGATGAAAACTTTGGACCAAAAACTTTTCACTCCTCCTGGTCTTCCCCTTCCATGGGAGTAGTTAATGGGCAAAAACAGCTCTTTTTTGCCGGACCGGAAGGAATCCTTTATGCTTTCGAAGCAATTTCTCCAACAGTTTCAAGGGATAAAGTTCAAGACTTTAAAAAAATCTGGCAATTTGATTGCGATCCTTCCTCTCCCAGAACGAATATCCATAATTACCTGAATAACAAGACAGAGGGTCCGAGCAATTCTTTGGGGATGCCTGTTTTTTACAAAAATCGCATTTACATTGCAGGGGGCGGTGATATCTGGTGGGGGAAGAAGAAAGCCTGGCTAAAATGTGTTGATGCAACAAGGAAAGGAGATATTACTGCTTCAGGGGAGATCTGGTCTTATGCACTTGAACAGCATACTGGTAATACGCCTGCTATTTCGAATGGACTGGTCTATGTAACAGACTGCGGAAAAAATGTGCATTGCGTCGATGCTGAAAATGGTAAGGGTTACTGGATCCATAAAATGAAAATGGATTCGTGGAGTTCTGCCCTGGCAGCTGACGGTAAAGTTTATGTAGGATCCAGGGGTGGTGATTTCTGGATTCTAAAAAACAGTAAAGTCCTGGAAATATTAGATTCTATTAAACTAGATAGTCCGGTTCACTCAACACCTGTAGCAGCGAATGGGGTGCTTTATATTTCGACGATGAACAAGTTGTACTCAATCAAAAGGTAAGTAAATTGTCAAAGCTTTGGAAATTTCGACGAAATTGACCACTTCTTTTTATTGTGATAGGATTATATTATATTTGGGATAATAATAAATATCCTAAGCGACATTTCCAATGAAACAATTAATTCCTCTATTAATTTTTTCTCTTTTTGTTACAGCCTGTGGATCAAAACAGCCATCACCCAAACTTACTGAAAAGAATAAATCGGCCACAGTTCAGCCTGATAATGCCGTCAAGAATTTTGCGCCTGAGGCTATCATGTGGGAAACGGCATCCTATGCCGGCAATCTTGGTGACAATAAAAACACTGCATACATAACTAATACCTATGCAATCTGGGGTACTTACAGCAATAATTCGGCGGAAAACGGCGAACTGAAGATTAAGTTTTTAATTGACAAAGCATCCTTCTGCTTAAAGCTGTATGAGTATGGGAAAAAAATTGTGAAAAGGGGTGATGAAACATATTATAAAATCTCCATCAGATCTGACGGTCTCGAACCATTGCAGATAACCGCCAGAAATGTCTCCGACAGAATATTTATCAGTGAAATAGATGCGAAGAAAATAATTGAGTTGTTTGACAACGGCAACCAGATCTCTTTTTCGATGGTCACCGATTCCAAAACATCACCTTCAACTTACACATTTACACTTGAACATCCGGGTGGATTTAAAGAAATACTTAGCGCACATTGACCGTAACATGCAGGTATTTAATAAATTTCTTAAGCAGTTTTAGATTGGCTTTACGCAATATCGAAATACAACAATGTAATGGCAAGCGCTACCTGCCAGCACAAAAAGGTGAAAGATGGCATGATTGTATTTCAGTCCTTTTATCTGGTAGATAAGAGCCCCAACCGTGTATGCCAGTCCACCGGCGATCAGCCATATCAATCCTGCCGTTTCCATACTGTCAATCAGCGGTTTAATTGCGATAACAATTACCCATCCCATCAAAACATACAAGGACGTAGAGAGTTTTGAATACCTGCCCGTGAAGAAGAATTTCAATAGGATGCCAAAGGCAGCGATCAACCAGACCAGAATCAGAATGGGCGTTCCCCAGACAGGGGGCATCGTCAGCATCGTAATGGGGGTATAACTTCCGGCTATGGTAAGAAAAATTGCAATGTGGTCGAAAATTTTGAGCCTGCCGCGTCTGGCGGGTTCTTTTGCGGAATGATAAAGTGTGGAAGCCAGAAACATAGTGGAAACGCCAATGCCATAAATTAGAAATGCAACGAAAACCTTTATTGAATGGAGTTTAAAGGCCTGATAGAACAATACTGTGATACCCGCAATGGAAAGAAATAGACCGATGGCATGCGTGGCTATATTCCATTTTTCTTCTTCAACCGAATAGGATTTTTCTGTAAGCGTAGTAGTTTTTCTCTTCTTTTCTATCATTGAAAACTCGTGTAGCGTCTTATTACTTCCTCAAAAAGTTCTTTTTCTAAAATTTTGTAAAGGTTCTCGGTGTCTACCAGTACTCCATCTATTATGGTTAGAAGATCTCAATCAGGTGTTCTGTATTCTCTTAATTCCGATTCCGGGTAAATCACTTAAAGTCACTTTTCCTTCAATGACCTTCATGCCTTCGAATATGTCATTGGATATCAGTAGATTTCCATCCAGGTCGGCCCAGTCAACTATCGGGGAAAGTTGTGCCGCGGCACTCGTGCCACAGGAAGTTTCAGTCATGCAGCCCATCAGGGTTTTCATATTTAAACTGCGAGCCATCTCGATGATGCGGTGCGCTTCCCGCATTCCGGTACATTTCATTAGTTTGCAGTTAATACCCGAATAGACCCCATGCAGTTTTTCGAGATCTCCGATTCTTTGCAGTGCTTCGTCTGCAATGATCGGTAGCGGACTATTCTGGGTGAGCCAGGCAGTATCATCAAAGTTGTGTTTATCCATAGGTTGTTCTATGAATACCACGCCTTGTTCCTTTAACCAGTGAATCTTATCAAGTGCTTCCTTCCGGTCTTTCCAGCCCTGGTTAACATCCACGCAAAGCGGCACGCTGGTCACCGAACGCACACTTTTGATCATCTCCTCGTCGTTGCCTCCGCCAATTTTGATCTTCAATATTTTAAAAGGAGCGGCCTCTTTGGTCTTCGCGATGACCTCCTCCTTTTTATCGATGCCGATGGTAAAAGTTGTAAGCGGTGCATTTTCGGGCGTGTAACCCCAGATACGGTACCATGGCTGATTGATTAGTTTCCCAACAAGGTCGTGCAGTGCAATATCTACAGAAGCTTTTGCCGCACAGTTTCCTGGTAAGGCATTATCGACGTAATTGAGAATATCCTCCATCCGGAAAGGATCCTTGAACTGAGCAAGATTCAGAGAGGATAAGAATTGGGTGGCAGTCTGGTGAGACTCTCCAAGATAAGGAGGCATGGAGGCCTCTCCGTAACCCGTGACCCCTTCCCACTCGATTTCTGTCAGCATTACCGCAGTGGTCGTCCTGGAATTAGAGGCGATCGTGAAAGTATGTTTAAGCTGCAATTCATAGGGACGGAAGGTGAATTTCAGACCGTTCCCGGTAGGCTGGTAACGAGGCAAAGCTTTCTTCTTCTGTTCAAAGGAGGTCAACATTCCTAATCCTGCTACCATGGTTGTTGCACCAAGAAATTTTCTGCGATTAGTCTTCATTCCCGAGAATCAAAATAAATTAATACCATGGATGATCCTTTACCCTCACAATACCTGATTTTCCTTCAGATCCGAGGATAGTCCTGCCCCCTAACCAGTTATCAGCTCTTGCTTTAGAGAAATTTTTCTGTTCGGGATCGAAACTGTTAATTCGCACAAAACCTGATGAATGAATATAAGAACCATTGCCCAGGTAAAATCCAACGTGTGTGGCTTTTGCCGGACGATCCCCATCGGCTTTTCTGCCAAAGAAAACCAGGTCTCCCTCCTTCAGTTTTGTGTAACCACTCTGGGGTTCGGTGAAGACTCCGTGGCGAAACTGCAAGGAGGCATCACGCGCCAGAATAATCCCATTCAAAAAATAAACAGTCTTGACAAAACCACTGCAGTCGATCCCTTTCGTGGAAGTTCCTCCCCACAAATAAGGCCGTCCCATCAGTGTTTTAGAATATTTGCTCAGCTCAAAAGGGGAGTTGGCTGGATTCATTTTCCATTGGTCAAAATCCATTCCGTCTCCTACCGGGATAGCTAATCTGCGGCCGTCGGGCATTTCCAAAACAGACTCATTTTTGGTCGTTTCGACAAGTTTCAGGATGCTTCCTGCTACCAGATCCGTGACTGCTTCTTTGGTTGAAGGGTCATACCCTGTTCCTGCTACCGGAAGATAGAATGTTTTTTTACTGTTCCGCCAGGAAGCCATCCCTGCAGAGTCGGTCTGAAAGAGGGCATCATCATCCACCCAACCGATGTACCGATCGGGGGTTTGTATCAGCGTCCAGTGGTTTTGTTTTTTAAGTAACCTGACCGGAGTACCCAGAATTGCCTGTGTAGCCATTTCAGCATCATGCCCGGGAGCAGTGCGCACATTGCATACGCTGATATTTACGAGTCCCCAGATGGTATTGCCCAACGATCTGTCCGGCAGCAGTCTGACACTGTCTACCAGGTTGTATTTTGCACTGACCAAGGCTGCCAGTAGCGCTTGCCTGGCTTCGGCATTAGTGGTCTCGCCCAAAACAACGAGCGCTGATCCCTCATTTTTGAACTGTATTTTATATAGATCTTCCCTGGTGTCAGGAATAAATTGTTTGGAAATGGATCTCGAAATTTGTTCAGCATTGTTCAATTCGGAGACGCCCGAATGACAGGCAACAAGAAGAGCAGCCCAAGCCAGAACAATTACAAAACGGATCATAAATTATGTTTTGGTATTACAGATTAAATAAGCCAAACAATTCCTTGCAAGTTGAACCCGCCTGTCGAACAAAAAAGTTGATGCCTTGACTAGTTTAATGGGTTCTAATATAACAAATTTTTACATAATTATAGGCTCAATTTGCAGTTTTTATCTCGTCCTTTTTTTCCTTCTTCCCGAAATCCGGTTTGACATTCAGAAAAAATACCGGAATCATGCCGGGGATCATGCAGAGCATTACCCAGACGAAGAAATTCTTATACCCGACAATATCCTGCAGCCAGCCGGAAAACATTCCCGGAAGCATCATTCCAAGCGCCATAAACCCGGTGGCAATGGCAAAATGAGCCGTCTTATTTGCTCCTTCAGAAATATATATCATGTACAACATATAGGCAGTAAATCCAAATCCGTAACTGAACTGCTCGATCGCAGCGCAAAGGCTGATTACAAAATAATTGGCTGGTTGCGCGTAAGCCATGTAAACATAGGCCACATGCGGTATGTTGATTGCCAGCACCATCCACCAGAGCCAATACCTGAATCCCTTCCGTGAAGCCGCCAGTCCGCCGAGTATGCCTCCTGCTGTCAGGGCCAGGATACCGAATGTGCCATAAATCAGACCAACTTCTCCTGTGGTAAGCCCAAGTCCCCCCAGTTGCCTGGAATCCAGCATGAAAGGAGAGGCCATCTTGATCAATTGCGCTTCACCCAGCCGGTAAAACATCAGGAAAGAGAGGATCGCCCATATCTCTTTTCTCTTGAAAAAGGAGGTAAAAGCCTTGAAAAATGCACCAAACAGACTCTCTCCCCCCTTGACAACTCTTTGATCAGAAGGCGGATAAGGAAGTATAAACCGGTGATAAAAGGAGAAAATCACAAATAATACCGCCAATATGATGAAGGTGATACTCCAGGCCAGATGAATATTACCGGAGGTTCCTTTGTACCGCGCATCAGTGGAAGTGGTGAGCTTTGGATCAGCCTGAAAAAGCAGATAAGCCGACTGTTCCCAGTTTTCGAGGTTAAAAGCCAGGCGTTCGCCTTCGAGAAGTTTTAGGCTATTGTCGCCACTCTTAAATTTGAAATTGAGAATCATCTCCTTGCCGGCTTCGGGTTTGCCATTCAATTTGATAGCCGCTACGGCGATATTGCCGGCGAATTGCTCAGTAGATTTTGAGACTTCGGACTTCTGAAAATGTTTCTGCAGAAAATTCTTCAGAGGAGAGGAGATGAAGGTCGTCCACCAGGAAGTCCCCCCGGATACATTTGCAGTCGCTTGCTGCCGCCCGTTGCCGACAAAACCATGCGAGAGGTTATGCGAGACGACGATTTTCCGGATCGAATCCAGTTGGCGGACAGCGATATTTTGGGTTGAAAAGTCAACCTCTGCAGGGAAAGTGGAAAAATAGGCATTACCGGTTTGTGCGGATGCATCTTTAGCAATATCTGGAATGGTTAGGATTGTAGCGTAACCCGGATTGGCTTTCACGTCGACTTCAATGGGTGGTAATCCGGTGGCTGTCTCAAAATACCCTGCCAGGATGATGAGTAAACCCTGACCTGTAATCATCGCGATCCGGTAAAAAGTGCTTCGAATTCCGACAAAATAGGCCTGTTGATGTTCGTTCAGTCCAAGCATGTAAAAGCCATCTGCCGAGATATCATGGGTGGCCGAACTGAAAGCGAGTAACCAGAGAAAGATCAGCGTGATCTTAAAATATCCCGGCATCGGGATAGCAAGCGCTACCCCGCCCAATCCTGCGCCGATAAGCAATTGCATCACAATGATCCACCACCTTTTGGTCTTGAAGAGGTCCACAATCGGGCTCCAGAGTGGCTTGATGACCCATGGTAGGTATAACCAGCTGGTGTATAATGCGATATCAGTATTGGAGATGCCAAATCTCTTGAACATGATCACGGCAACAGTCATTGCAACCACATAAGGAATCCCCTCAGCGAAATAAAGCGTTGGTATCCAGGCCCATGGATTGCGGGTGGTTCTCTTCATATATTCGGTTTAATTTTGACGTAACCCATTTTTTAATTCTTTGTTTTTCTTTGTTTCTGGTAAGTAATTATCGGTGGATACTACTTTTTTCCCAGTCCTACTTTCAAGTTCTCGTCTAGCGTTACCAGCAACGGCACCACCTTGTTTAGCTGCCTTTTTATTTTGATTAAATCCTTTGGGATTCTGTGTTTTTACAATTTCAGTTGTTGAGGCCTCTCCAAGCATTGAAAAAATTAATTCAAGGTCGGTCATGTGATCACGTAGATTTTGGCTTTTCAGTCCTTTGATTTTTTTATACTCTGTAGGTGTCAAGCCGAAAGTTGCTTTTGAAATCTCTGCTGTGAGTATGGAATATTCTATTTGTTCCTTTACACCTCTGTTTTTCCATTCATCTGTCAACTCCTCGCGAATAGCAATGCTTCGCATTCGCTTTTCAATCCAGTCGTCAGGATAGCCTTTAAGTTTATAGAGTTCTCTTGTTCGCTGTGTAGCCAATTCGGGGTTTTCAATCTCATCTAATCTGTCTGAACCCACTTGTGCCAACCAAAGTTTAAAAGGCTCTGCTTTCGGTGATGGAATGGATTGTATAATAC
Source organism: Prolixibacteraceae bacterium (assembly GCA_036508555.1). GTDB lineage: Bacteria > Bacteroidota > Bacteroidia > Bacteroidales > Prolixibacteraceae > CAINVV01. Next base: position 2,421 of record DATCHD010000021.1, on the reverse strand, counting down.
GCAAAAGTCCTTTAGCACTGGCACAATTCAGCTTTTGTTTACCTCCAATAGTGTCCACCGAAAGGGGGGTGACAAATTGTCCCCACCCTTTGGAAAGTTCCTCATCACGCTTGCGCATTTTCTTGATATAATCACCAGGGTTGGGCGTATCAGTCAAGACCTGTATAACATCTGCTACAACAAAATACCATTTTTTATCTAAATCATTCCAGACTGTTCTGATCTGTTTGCTTTCAAATAACTTAATGTTGCTCATTTATTTTAATATTTCAAAAACATTCATTTTTTGTATCTCGTCAAGGTTTAGCGTGTATTTTACGCTTGCCTTTATTACCACGAAAACCCTTATTGCATATAGCCTTTGAAGGCGGTTCGTTGTTTTTAGTCATTGTCCTTATTTAATGGTATTTCAATCATCACATCATTTATTTCTTTTGATTTTATGATGATTTTAGATTTAAGTTCCTCATTGATTGGGAGTTTTTGATAATTGGAAGAATTTTCACTATGGATTGGGATAATTCCTGATGTCGGATTCACAAGATTACACACATCAACAAGACAATCAGCCGAAGCGTGTCCGCTTGTATGTATTTTTTTTACGCTTGGGAATTTTCCAACAAAATCCAAATAACGTTTATTCGCATGTCTACTGTCAGGGTTTATATATTCTTTCCACATTGAATAAATCAGTACGGTATTGTTTCTGTCAATTAGTGGTAGTAGAAAAGCTGAGTAGTCATCGTATTTATCAGTTGCACGAACTAACATACAAAAGCCCTTATCTTGCATCCAATTGATGAGTTTGGTGTTAGTTTTACGGAAATCATATGCCTTAAAAAGAAACAACGGACTTTCCTTTCCTGCCGTTTCTGAAAAAATTTCCAAAACACTCTTCTGGAAATCATCACACACAAAAGGTCTTCCTCCAACTTCGTTGTTTGCAGCATGAAAAGTTGCCAATCGTTCCATATCAGTAGATGAACACATTACAAACACATTTTTATATTGCTTCATAAGTGCAATTACCTCTCTTTTCAACTCATTTTCGTGCCGGACTCTTTCGTCCAATCGTGAAAGCATTGTCCCTTCGGTAATCAGAAAATCTATCTTGCCTTGTGGTAAAATAAGTTTTTTAATCACTGGCAACAAACCTTTACTGAGATAACCGTGACCACGAAAATCGCCCGTATGCAAAACTCGTTTGCCGTTTGCCTCAATCAAAAACATGTATGAATCACAAGCCGAGTGGCTCACAAAATATGGTATTATCTGAATGTCTCCTATATTAATCGATTGTTTTGGTTCAAAGGTGCGCATGCGCTCAATTTTGGCAATTTCGTTTGCCGAAATCACTTCACGACCTTTTATAGAGCTAAGCCGTTGGTGTTTGCATAATGCAACCCTTTTTGCTATACTGCCTATATACTGGTTTATACCATCAGGCACAAAATGAAATAACCCCAAGTGGTCCCCATGATAGTGTGTATAGAAAATCGCATCAACATCTTTAGTGATTTTTTCGATTGATTCATGATTGGCAAGATCATCATGTACCACACCCTCTCCATCAGGCAGATTCTGCCCCAAGTCGATTAAAATCCGAGCTTTGTTGGTCGCAATCTCCGTTATGCAACCTCCAATTTGGTCAACGCCTCTGTGAATAGTAATTTTCATAAATCCAATAATTTGCTTGATCCATAATCTAATTTAAGAATTTGAATTTTTGCTCCTACTTTATTATACTCCCTTTGAAAAGCTTTATCTTGTTCTTCAATCGACTTTTTATTATCATATGAATAAGCAAACAAAAATTCGGGAATGGGATTTATAATTTCTACTTGTTTATCAATTAGTTCGAAGTCTTGTTTCTGTTTTAAAAGTTTCTTCATTTCATTCATAAAGGGTTGGTGATTTCTCCCTATTGATTGTTGATAACAATCGCAATGTTCTTTTAACCCGGATGTATTACCAAGTGCTCCAATTCCCTTTTTGAGCTCAATTACACAAAGTTTACCCTGTTTGTTTATCGCAATTATGTCAAATCTTGGCTTCTTAAATTTGTCTTTCCCTTTAGAAATATTTGAACATGCAAAATCACATAAAATGCTGACCTCGTATTCTAAATCAATTATGGTATAGTCTGATTTATTGTATTGGTTTTCAATTGAGAGTTGATGTTGTTCCAATCGTTCAGGTTTTGGATTTTTTTTAAACCATTTATCCATAATTTCTTTGGCATTTACAAAATAGTCTTCGTAGTTTCCATCTTTAAATTTACTAAGTAATTAGAATAAAATAATGTCGTATTTATTTGTTTATATGCTATAATATGTGTATATTTATCTCATTATGAGATATGTAACACTGAATACAGAGGAAATTGAAGCATTAGAGTTAAGCAGCAAAAACGCTAATAAT
>DATCHD010000020.1:0-10989 GCA_036508555.1 Prolixibacteraceae bacterium | reverse complement strand
ACTGTCGGCTGTTTCAACGGATTTTAGTTTGTTGTCTGCAATGATTTTTCCATCATCTATCTTTTGTTTTAGTTTTATTTTGGTTTCTGATGGACCGAAAACATAGAGTTCATCGGATTCTTTGATGTGCGATAAAACATCGTTGAGAAAATGGTCGAACTGGTGTTCTTTTCTTTCATCAAATGTCCTTTCGCTATTAAGATGGTGGCTTCCCATGATGGCTCCTTTGTCGCCTTCTTTTTCATGGTAAATACGGTTTTCAATGTTAGATTCGATTTCTGTTATATGTTCTTTACCATCGGTAAAAGTTACAATGATTGCTTTTGAGGTGTCAATCCAGATGCCAGTTTGTTTTTTCATGTCTTTAAAGTTATTTTTATATTGAAATTTTACATTCCAAACGGAAAGGTTTCCGGCATCTGCTTCCCGTCTGGTTTAATATGAAGCGGATGGAGGCTCAGTTGGAAAGTTGCGTATATCATTAAAAAAAGGGGTCTCATTCTCCTCAACACATTTTGCTGCATAGAGATAAAGGGCAGCACTCCACGTTTGCCAGTCCTGCCCCATTGGTTTTCCATCCTGAGCTTTTATCCATTCGTTAAATCCATAGTTGACATTCCCGGTATTAGAGATTTTTATACAATGTGTAAGTGCCACAAGCTTCTCCTTTGCGAGTTTATATCTTTTTGCAGCAACCAGGGCTGCCACATAAAGCCCACAAATAAAAGGCCAGATACCTCCATTATGGTACTCTCCCGGATTATTATAGATTTCATATCTGGGAAGCCAGTCGGGATCCCGGGGTTGAATAAAAGGGAAAAAATTTGGTGGAAGATTTAAGGCCAATTCTCCTCTTTGGCGCATACCTGCGCACTCCTCTTCGATCCAGGAAATCATCTCATTGGCTCTCGTAGGAGAAGCCAATCCGGAAAGAATGGCAAGCGTATTCCCCAGCAGATCGAACCGCTCACTGCTGTAAATTTTGTAAGACCAAAAAGCATAATAGGGTTTGTGCTTAACCACAAGACCTTCGTGAACATGGTGGTGACCTATTCCGCCGGTGATGGTAAACCGATCCATCTCGCGTTGAATACTGTCTGCTCTTTCGTGTTTGTTCAGGAGCCTGAGAGAACTGTATACGACGGTATTTACAAACAGACCATAGCCAGTTACCCATTGCTCATCACGCCAGTCGCTGGTTGGTTGCTGAGCAACAAGATAGCGATCAGACGGACTTTGATATTCCATCCAGATCAGCGCTTTTTCAACTGCTTCAGTTAAAAAATCCGGTACAGCCGATACTTTTCTGTAAATGCCAACTGCCATCAAAAACAATGGAGTGGTATCGCTGGATCCACGGTCTTCCTTGTCATGCACCAACGAAGGGATGTGACCAAGGCGTGTTTGGTTTTCTGCCAATGTTTCCAGCACTTTTCTGATGCTTCCGAGTAATTTTATATTTCCGGTTACAGCTATGCCCAAAATGGAAAACATCAAATCTCTGGTATATGGTTCCGGATAGCCCCAACCTGCAGTACGCGGCAGTCCAAAATAGGGTCCGTGGGAATTGTGCAGCAGCACTTCAAGTGCAGCCGTTTTCGCTTCTTCGATCTCTTGCCGGTTTTCCATATTCACATTTTCAAATCAGTTTATTCCCAATTTTTCGTTGATGATCTGCACAAACCGTTTTGCAACAACGCGGTAATCAAAATTTGCTACGACACGTTCTCTGCCGGCTTTTCCCATTTTTTCACGCAACGCCGTATCATTCATAAGAATCATCAGATAGCGGGCTATATCCTGAACATTTGCGCGGTAATCCACAGTTCGTGGAACTTCGAATACCAACCTGTGCTTATCTTCAAAACCTGATTCACCTCCGAGCATTACTTCATTCACAACAATTCGTTGCGCTATCTCAGCCAGAAATGCCGTTTCGCCATGAATCAGTGTATCCAGCATTCCCATGGCCTTGATGCTTACAACAGGTTTTCCGCAGGCACCTGCTTCCACTTGTGGCATTCCAAAGCCTTCGAGTCGCGATGGGGCTGCATAAATATCACAAGCCCCAACCAGATAAGGCATGAAAGTTCTGGAAATGGTATTGGTTGTGTATAGGACATTTTTTTCGATTCCCAATTGTGTTGCCATTTCCAAATCGATCAGGTTTTGAGCCTTGGTGCGGGGCTGAGGCCAAACTTTGCAGATATATTTCCAGTCGGGCGCTTTAGCATCTATTATTGCAAGTGCCTGCATAACTTCCTGCGCGCCTTTTGATGCAGCATCTCCTCCAACAGTTAGGATCATCAACTGATCGGGTGAAATACCGAGTGCTTCGCGAACAGACTGAATTTTCGGATCGTCCTTGCTGAAAGGGACAAAAGAATCTGTATCACATCCCACTGGAAGCACCTCAATCCGGTCTCCGTGGATGCCATCCCGTACATACATTTCTTTTACCCAGTTGGATGTTACCAATATCAGGGGTAGCGTATTCAATACTTCCTGATAATTCGCGATATAACCATCTGCCACCAACCAGGGGACTGGCTGGATCCCGTATCGCTGGGGATGTAGCACCAATTGCGGCGTGTGGCCCCAGTATCCTACTCCAACAACAACATCCGGTTCAAACCAGCGATAGTACCACTCTTTTTCCTGTGCTGATTCGTAATGAACAGCGTGGGCATCAACACCCATTTCAAGAAGTCCCCTGTATAGAAGGTCTCCCTGGGTCGCAAGCCCTCCGGGGGATGGAGGGTAATCATACATGACCAATACTTTCATAGATATTTATGTTATATTTAATAAAGCCAACCTTTGGCTTGAATATGATCCTTGAATTGCCAGAATGCTTCAGCATGAGGTACTGTTTTGGCTTCCCAGCTGTTCTGATCAAAACCGTATGTTTCTGTTATAATGTTGTATTTTTTGTTCCAGATGTTTTGAGGCAGTTGCTTAAAAACTGATGCCTTTCCGATGGCAATAGGAAAATATGCTTTGTTGCCATCTTCGTAGGCGAATGTCCATAGCTCGCTGGCACTAATTTTTCCATTCTGCCAAAGCTTTATAACAGCTTTGCTTATCTCCTCATGCCTGAGGTGCCTTGTATATTCTCCGGTAATATTGTGGGTAATCAGCAAATCATAATGTTTCTCTGGTAATAACTCCATGATACTGTTTTCTACTTCACTTTCATCCAACGGTATTTGGATTGGACCATCATCGAGGTCACCCATGATCCCCTTGGCACTAAGAATCTTAACTGCCTTGCCAAATTTGGAGGCCCGTTCCATGTCACTGCGACGGCATAGACAAACAATAAACCAGTTCCACTCAGGATGTGAAAGAATCATTCCTCCTGCCCACAAAGTTTCATCATCCGGATGAGCAACAATCACTGCAACACGCCTTGGCTTTTCTTCCATGTTTTTGATTACTATTTATACTTTTCAATAGTTAATCTTGCCATGAGGTAACTTATCGTTGACTCAGCGCCCTGATTGAGGTTCACATGAGTCTCCTCTAATCCATCGTAACAACCTCCGGTACAGGGATTATATACAATTTGTTGTAAGCGGTTATTCCCAAGAAACCAGTCGAAAGCTGTTTGCATTTTTTTACGGATTTCTTCATTTGCCAATACGTCATAGAATTTACTTAATGTCATAATCGTATAGGCTACATCGATTGGTTGTTCGCCGAATTGATCTGCTTCTTCTCCCTTCAGCAACCATTTTCTGTTTGAAATCACCTCGATATAGTTTTCATTGAAAGTATGGGACAGCAGAAAATTAAGAGATGAAATGGCAATCTCCTTGTAGATTTTTTCTCCTGTCAGCAACCAGGTATATAACATGGCCTCCGGCAGGATACTGTTGGCATAGGTGAGATAACCTTCAAACCAGTTCCATGTTTGCACGGATTCGTGTTTATACATTTGAACAAGGCGGTTGGCCAGGGTTTTTATTAATATTAGGATTTCGTTCGATCTGATGGTATGATAATAATAGTATAAACCTTTGATGGCAAATGCCATGGCACGGGTAGAATGCACATGCTGCATGTTATGAATGGATTTATTCAGGATCCTGTCGGCTTCGAGAATTAATTTTGCAGGTAGTAGATCAATCAATGAGATCAGAAACCCCAGGGCCCAAATAGCCCGTCCATTGGAATCGTCTAAATTGACACTCTTGTTTTGATCCGTAAAATGGTTCTCTTTGTTTACGTAATTTAAAAAGTCACCTCCTGGTTGTTGGCAAAACCTGATAAAATTGAGGTATTTTTGAATGTAAAAGAGACTCTTTTCGTCGCCCGTTAATTTAAAATACATACACTGAGCTATCAGTGCCCTAGCATTATCATCCAGTGTATACCCTGATTCAATATCCGGTTGATTGATTTTTGAAAACTGAAGGATTCCTTTCTCAGTAGTCATCTTATTTAGATGATCCAGGTTGATGATCGGAAGATTATATAGCAATGTTTTTTTGTTATTGGCGAATTTCCCAAATAACACAGCGTGTGCCACCGCTGAATTTTCCCAGGAAGTGGAGACAATTTTCTGTAAAACATTTACAATGATACTCTTACGGAGCGAATCATCATTGAGTAATTGGACAACACTTTCGGCCAGTTGATCCGCATTGCGAAAATCAAAAATTATACCTGTATCAGGAGTCAATACTTCCCTGGCATGAGGAATGGGGGTAGAAATGATGGGGCATCCGCAACTCATCGCATAGGCAAAAGTGCCGCTCACTGCCTGATTGGGATCGTTTGCGGTAAATAAGTAGATATCTGTGAGTTGCAAATATTCTAACAATTCCGGCAATGCAAGATATTTATTGATAAACCTGACATGATTCTCAAGTCCGTAATCTTTTACCTTTTGCTCCAGCATGTCCCGGTATTGTTCACCATCCGTTTTCACAACTTCAGGATGTGTTTTACCCATTGCCAGAAACATGACGTCCGGGCACTGTCTGACAATTGCAGGTAATGCTTCTAAAGTGGTCTCAATACCCTTTCCTGAGCTTAGCAGACCAAATGTGGTAAGAACCTTCCGATTTGATAACCCATATTTTAGTTTTAAAAACTGTTCGCTTAGATGGGGAACCAAGTGGGTACCATGGGCAATCATTGATATTTTTTGACTGGATACTTCATATTCGTTCGTCAAAATATCTGCTGAGCTATTGGTCATAACAATGACCGACTGGCATATAGCCGCAATATTTTTAATTTTTGATTTTAGCTGTTCATCAGGATGAGGTAATACGGTGTGAAAAACAATCACTACAGGCTTTGAAAGTTCGAATAGAAATTGTAGAAACGCATTTTCCTGTACTTTGAATAGTCCAAACTCATGCTGGATCAGGACAAGTTTGATACGGTTGTTAAAATTAATTTTTCCTGCCAGTATTTCATATTCAGCTGCTATGGATGTTTTAAGAACATACTTTACTTCTCCCGGATAGGTATAATTTGTCTCACTTGATTCCAGGGCACATACTTTGATCGATAATGAATTACTGAATTTGTTGTTGATCGCTTTAATCAAATCCTGAGAATAGGTTGCTATACTACATTCCCTTGGCGGATAAGATGTTATAACTAATATTTCAGCAAGTGCACACGTTGGTTCCTGAGATATTTGATTGTTGTTGCTTGAGGAAATTTCAAGGTATTCTGGTTTAACAAGTCCAAGGATCTCCTCAAAATGACTGAAATTAACAAACGATGGGCTGGACACATCTTCATTCAAACATAGAGTGTTACAGGTAACAAGGGAACCTGCAGCTTTGCGATTATTTATAATATTTGTCATATGGTTATTTTTTTAAATTTTTTCAAAATAGGTTTTATTTCCAGCAGAGAGGGCATGGTATCGCCCAATAAAAAACCCCAGGGTTTTACCGATTCGATATGGTCGAAAATTAGTTTTACAATGGCCAAAAGCGGTATGGAAAGGAACATGCCGGTAATTCCCCAGATTGCATTACCTACAAAAACTACAATAATGGAGAAAAGAGCGTTGATTTTCACTTTGGAAGCAACGATATATGGAACGATATAATTGTTATCAATCAATTGGATGAAATAGTAACTGCACATAACATAAAAGGCATACCAGGCAGATGATTTGGTAGCCATGACAACCATCATTGGTAATGCAACGGCTACGATACCTCCGATGTAAGGAATCACGTTGAGTATCGCTCCAATTACGCCAAGCAGGATTGCATATTCGACTCCTAATATCAGGAGGGCAGATGTATTTAATGTTGCTACCATGATCGCTTCAATGATCAATCCTGACAGGTAGCGCTGTATTACGGTTTTTATCTGAGAAACAATTTCTCTCACCTGTTGGTGGTCATTTGATATAAAGAGTCTGTGAACAAACTCAATTAAAATTGGCTGGTAAAACAAGATTAAAAAGATGTAAACCGGGATTAATAACAACAACATGACGATGTTGCCCACTGAAACTATCATTTGCCCGATTGCTTCATTGCTGAAGTGGAGAAGTTCACCTTTAGATTTGGTAATCCAGTCGTGGATGATCTGCGGTTTCAGATCGTAGTAACCTGATATTTCAGAAATGGCTTCGTTGAGTGTGTCGGTAAATTTGTCCACCAGTTTTGGCCACGATTCGCTAAACTGACTCGCCTGCGTAAATATCAAAACGAAAAACGCAGTAAGTACCAAAGAGGTAAGTAGCAAGGCGATTACAATGGATATAATCCTGTTAATTTTTAACCGCACAAAAAAATTTACAACCGGATGAAGCAGAATAGCAACAATGATGGAAAAAACCAGAGGGACAATTATTCCTTGAGCGATGTATAATATGGCAACAAAGGCAACCAAACCGATAAAGAAGATGGAAGCCTTTGCGAAAAATGGTAATTGTAATTCTCTGTTAATCACAATATCCTGGATTTGTCACTTTTTTTATGGAGAAAATGTTGGTAGATAAACTGACCGATTGATTTAATTGAGTCCGGGTGTTGAGCAATCGTATTTGTAACGCCTAGCTGCATCAAAAGGCCGAAAAATTTTCTAATAATATTTCCTGAGGTTCCTATCACAATTTTCTTGGATAGATAACCCGTTGCCAGACCCACTGCTGTGCCAACGATGTTATCAATCAAATAGGGTGGCGAAACGACATCCCGTATTGAACTTCGGAGAAGATTAACGGGTTTCAAGCTTTCGTAGGTCAGGTAAAATTGTTCTTTCAAAAGCCGTCCTTCAATTTTCTGTTCGGTTTCCAGTAGTTGAATTGTATCTTTTAACACAGCGGTTGAAGATCTGTTTTGCATCTGAGTTTATTTAAGCAATTTTTCAATAAAGCGATCGCTAACCAATTTTTTAATCCACTTGTGCAGAAAAAGATGGATAAGAATCCCTGTCAACCCATAAAAGGCCGCTATCACAAAGAACCCATAAAAGATATTTCCAAGAATTTCGCCAACCCAAATTGCCAGGCCCAAACTCAGAAAAAGCATAAATAATAAGACAAAAATCAGGACAACCGTGTTAGCGAGGAGGGAGGAAACAACATCTGAGGTTTTATTTAGTGTTCTAAGTTTCACCAATTGGAAGCTTATTTTTCCGTAATCCACGGTTTTTTCAAACAGTGATTCAATCATCCCAATCGTACCTCCCATGGCATTTTGCCGGAAAATATTATTAAACATGTGTATTTTAATTAATTTTGCTCCGAAAATCCCCGCCAGGTGTGAATTGAAATAGTCCTACTAAGCATAATCTATCGGCGACAAGCAAATGTCTAAAACCTGACAGGGATAATCTTTATCAATTGATTCAAATGGTTCAAACCTTGGATGCTTTCACCTCTTTTTCAGCTTCTTCAAATTTCTCCTTACCCTTTTGAGCAAACGCGGAAACTTCTTTCTCAGCTTCTTCAAATTTCTCCCTTCCCTTTTGAGCATACGCTGAAACTTCTGCCTTGGCATGCTCAAGTTTCTCGGAGATGGTGCCAGCATACTCATTGAATTTTTCTTGTAATCCGTCCACATAGCTCTCGCCCTGTTTGAGGATTTTTTTTCGGGTACGCGAACCTTTAGCCGGAGCAAATAATACTCCTACCAAAGCACCGGCGGCGACTCCGGCCAATACGCCTAATAAAACTTTTCCTGAGTTCATAATGATTGTTTTTTAATGATGACTAAATAAATACAGAATACAAATGTGAGCTTCCCGATGAGAATAAATGTTACACAATTAACATGAAGAGTTACATTATTCCCACTTTAAAGCGTCGCAATAATCATGTCCAATTCTTCTTCTGTTTTCCCATATCTGATCTGAAATTTTCCGAATACTTCCTGTTGCAGCCCTTCCTGATACAACTTGTCGTCCTCTGTTAAGCGGGCGAATTTCTGCTTGAGCGCTCCATGCAGTTTATGCAGATACCCGTTTTCTTCTGTAGTGTTCATGATAACCTATTCTTTTAGTTAAGAAAATCATCTGGTCAAAGATGCTGAACCCAATACCGAAATGCGTTACACAATTGCATAAAAAAATTGCATCATTCACACATTTCTGCTGAAGATGCAATACTTAACACGATTAAAAAAGGGGGCTGGGTCCTGCTACTTTTCTGAACTGCCTTTAGTCTTCAGTACATCCAGCAGTTCCCTTAGATTAACAGTCGCGTAGGTGGAGGCATGATCCGACATGGCATAAGGGATAATCAGATCATCATTGTGAATTATTGAGCCACACGAATAGATTACATTCGGCACGTAGCCTTCTCTTTCCTCTTCATTGGGCACCATTAACGGCTCATTTAACTTCCCGATTAAGATCTCGGGGTTCTCAAGGTTATACAAGGATGCACTTAGCGTATATTCCCTCATGGATCCGACTGCATGTGTCATTACCAGCCAACCCTCCGTGGTCTCAATAGGAGAGCCGGAATTGCCAATTTGCACGAGATCCCAGGGGAATTCGGGTTTCTGAATAACTTTGGCTGTACGCCAGATATTAATATTGTCAGAATAAGCGATGTAATTATTTACCCCATCTATTCTGCACAACATCGCATACTTACCGTTAATCCTCCTGGGAAAAAGAGCCATCCCCTTGTTTTGAGCAATCTCACCATTAATGGGCAATATCTTAAAATCGTAAAAATCTTTTGTACTTATTAGCTTGGGCAGAATGGCTATTCCATCGTAGGCAGTGTAAGTAGCAAAATAAGTTACCTCTCCATTGTCGTCAATGAATTTAACAAACCTGGCATCCTCAATCCCTCTTTGTTCGGTTGCCGATATGGGAAAAATAACCCTTTCGGAAATGGCTGAATCGATCGAAAAATGAATCTCGTAATGGGAGGAAGCCAGCCACATCATTTGATTGATTATTTTGATATGCTCTTCTGTAATGGCAGTATCCTTGATGGCTATACCAAGATTCTTCATCAATTCGCCATAAGTAAAAGTCTCACCTAATTTATCAAGAATAAATTCAGGGGTAACAACCTTAGCCTGATCCTGCATCTCCTCTTTTTTATCTGATATAGCAGCAGAAATTACTTCTTCAGGCACCTGAACTTCATCAACGGCTATGGTAGGCGGAACTATAACCGTGCTATGATCTTGAATTTCATTTAGTTTGTCCCTAAAACTTTTTTTATGGTAGGTATTTCGTATAATTTTATCTGCTTCTGCCAGCATTTTACCGACAGGTTCGATGGTGAGGTTGTTATGCCTGTCAAGAATTCCTGATCGGAAGACGACTGAGGAGATATGCCCTTCGCCGGTAGCCCGGAAACTAAAAATCACCCTTTTTTCATCTGATCTTAATTCAGACTGATCCGGATGTTCGACAATGGATGGATTAAAAAAAGCAGCAGATTCAATGGAATATTCCATGGTAAAATAGGAACCAACCAGCGCTTTCTGAGAAGAACTAAGATCCGCTTCATTGACTTCAATCTTATCAAAGATGGGAGCAAGTCTGTCAAAATGTCTTTCAAATATGCGCGAAATATTTCTGTGACGACGTGCATAGCCCCTCAGCACCTGGCTCATGGCAATCTTTACCTGCTCTTCCGGCATTGCCAAAACCTTCCTTATTATATCAGCCGACCTTTCATCATCCAAATATAGAAATCGGGCGATTACCCTTGTAGAATCAGGAGAAAAGATCTGTTTTTTTCTGGTTACCGTTATTTGCATGGAATTCAGTTTAAAAATCGGAATTAAGTAATTCCGCAATTTTATACTGACGAAGGTAGTGTTTCCAGAGGTGGTAATAGCATTTGTTGCTAATTAATCCAAAATAATTCCGGATGAAATTGGAAGTTCGCTATTCATCTCAGGATTCGTCTTTTGTAGTGCGGACCAAGCTTATCCCGGCAATAAAAAATAAAAGTCCAAGAATGCCATAAATGACTAACGATTTGATATCGCGTGCACTGTCCGATGTATTGACAAACAGGACGGCAGCATAAATCAGTGCACCTATTCCGAGGAGCGTAAGCAGGGCTCCGAAGATTCTTTTAAGGTTCATCGTGTTGGTTTAAACGTAAATACTTGTCAGGTAAGCAAAAAGTCCAAACGCCTTTAGAAGCCAAATAATCAACGCTATGACAACGACAATGTTGAAAATTCGTTTGATTTGGTGATCCATGGGCAAGAAATTATTGATGATCCAAAGGAGAACACCAACCACAACGATGGCAATCAAAATACTAAGTAGTGACATATCAAATGATTTAGAAGTTAAATTCAAATGTAAGCCGGTTTATTCTTTATGTTGTTACATAACTTTGAACATAAGTTACATCATTCACACATTCTAATGTTGGATTGAAGATATGACCTTCCTTTATTTCCATATTTTAAATTTCAACTGAAATTTTTTCTTTTGGATTAGTAAACGCCAGTCAATAAATAAAAGGGCGCTAATAAGAATCAACCCCAATACTAAACTTGTAATTGACTT
>DATCHD010000019.1:0-14846 GCA_036508555.1 Prolixibacteraceae bacterium | reverse complement strand
TACTGGATACCCCGGTAGTGATTCATTCACATGGCGGCAGGGTAAGATGTATCCATACCGGTAAAATTCAAATCGATCTGGCAGTTATTCCTGCCTCGGCTGCGGATTGTGAAGGCAATGCGACAGGGTCTCATGGAAAATCGGCCTTCGGTTCGATTGGCTACGCCGTCATTGATGCGAGGTATGCGAAACAGGTGATTGTTGTAACGGACAACCTGGTAAATTTTCCCTGTATTCCGCTTTCCATCTCACAGAACTTCATCGATCATGTGGTGTTGGTTGATTCTATTGGTGACGCATCGAAAATTGCAACCGGTACTACCCGTATTACCAACTCCCCCATGGATTTGAGGATTGCCAAACTTGCTGCCGATGTGATAGAGCATTCAGGATTTTTTGTACCAGGATTCGCATTTCAGGTGGGGGCCGGTGGCGCTTCCTTGGCAGTGGCAAAATTCATCCGGGAAAAGATGAAGAAAAAAGAGCTGAAAGGCAGCTTTATGTTGGGAGGCATCACCTCCTATTGCGTTGATATGCTGAACGAAGGTCTTTTTGAGACCATATTTGATGTGCAATCTTTCGATGCTGTGGTAAGTAATTCCTTACTGAACAACCGCCATCACATTGAGATACCTGCTGCGTTGTATGCAAATCCGTTCAATTGCGGGTGTATCACAAATAAAATTGATGTGGTCGTTCTTGGGGCACTTGAAATTGATGTCGATTTTAATGTCAATGTTATTACAGGATCGGAAGGGAAAATCAGGGGAGCTTCCGGCGGGCATTCCGATACTGCATCAGGAGCCAAACTCACGGTAGTTGTATGTCCTTCGTTCCGTGGCCGTATTCCTATTATCAAGAAGCGGGTACATACGGTGGTTACTCCGGGAGAAACAGTGCATGTTCTTGTAACTGAGCGTGGTACGTGTGTAAATCCGGCTTTCCCGGAGATTGAGGCGAATCTACGCAAAGCGGGACTCAATATCAAGGATATCCATGACCTCGAAATCGAGGTTGATAAGATCACAGGTATTCCTGCACCTCTCGAGTACACCGATAAAATTGTGGGGGTTGTGGAATACAGGGATGGAACAATTATTGATGTGATCCACCAGCTTAAGGAAAAGTAGCAGAGGGCAGAGGGCATAGAGCATGGGGCATGGAGGACGGGAAAAGAATTAAATTAATTAAGGAGGAACAAAATCGAACCACTGCAATCCATATTGAATGCCCGGGAACAGAGGGCTTATCTGAAAAGTAAAATTGAAGGAAAGGGATATCCGTGCGTGAGTTTGAGTTTAAATGTTCCGGGTTTTCCCAAAAGTAATCCTACCGTCAACTACTTTTTCAACTACTGTCTGCAGGATCTGCAATTCATGCTAAAATCTCATTTGGTTGAAGTTCATAACAACGAAGCCATTGAAAGGTGTGATGCGGCAGGCGATTTTTTTCTGGCACCGTTTACAGCTGGTAAATTGGACATCAATGAGCTAAAGCAAATTTGTGAGAACTTTGAGGAGAATCACCCGCTTGGAAGGTACATCGATGTGGATGTAAATGATGATAAGGGACATTGCATCTCCTCGGGAAAATCAAAGTTGTGCTTCTATTGTCAGGTTAAACCGGCCATTGAATGCCGGCGTGGTCAGGCACATGATGTGGTGCAGCTGCGATCTCTGATGTTTTCTAAAATGAGGGATTATTGCAACCGGCAAAGAGAATTTCTCCTATCTAAGCAACTCGCTTCTTTGGCACTGAAAGCGCTGCTTTATGAAATTTCACTCACCCCAAAACCAGGATTAGTAGACAGATTAAGCAATGGTAGTCATGCGGACATGAATTTCCTGACATTTGCAGATTCATCAGCAGCCATATCCTTTTATTTTGAGGAGTTGGTGCAGGCAGGATTTGCTTTTCAGGGTAAGGAGTACATCCAGGCATTGCCAATCATCCGAAACATTGGTTTACGAATGGAGGCAGCCATGTTTCAGGCGACTGGTAACATCAATACGCACAAAGGATTGATCTTTTTGACGGGACTCACGCTTTTCTCTTGCGGCAAGCTTTACAACAGCTTCAATCAGTTCGATCCGCAATATTTTCGGAGTATTGTAAAGGATATTTGTCGGGATATGGTGAAAAGGGAGCTAAAGGAGGGCAAAACGTCACATTCCACGCATGGATTGGATGTGTTCCATTCTTCAGGATTCAGCGGCGCACGTGGTGAGGCAGAAGGAGGTTTCCAAACTGTATTTGAGATTGGATTACCCTATCTCGCGGAGGAAAACCAATTAAATGATACTGCAATGATCCAATGTTTTCTTGCCATTGCATCAAAAAACATGGATACAAATATTCTTTACAGGGGTGGACAGGATGTATTGATAAACTTTCAAAAACTCTGTAAAGCAGCATTGGAAAATTTTTCTGATTCAAATTATTTGAAGGTTGCAGAATTCTGTAGAAATGAAAATATTTCGCCGGGCGGATCGGCCGATTTACTTGCGCTTTCTATTTTTTTCTGGTCTGTAATGAAGTTTGAATCCCCATTTTTTATTTCTCCATTGATACAAAGCTATGACATTTGAAGATACAGATTTCAGGCAAGAGACCCTTGACCTCAACAATCCTTTTGATGTAAAACTGGTGACTGGATTCCTCCACGAACTTGGATTTGAGTTCGATCCTGCCGATGTTGAGGCAACCATGATTGTTTATAACCTGAAGGGGGAGCTTGTTGGAACGGGTTCACATCTTGGCCGGATCCTGAAATATGTCGCCGTTTCTCCAAAATTCCGCGACACGACCGCTTTTGCCTTGATTGTTACCTATATGACAGAGAAACTCCTGAAAATTTACAAGCACACCTTCGTATTCACCCGGCCGGAGAATTCTGTCAGGTTTCGAGGCTTAGGTTTCACTGAGATTGCCTCCTCACCCCCTTTGTTTTCGCTTCTGGAATTTGGTTTCGAGTCAATTTTTACCTATCAGGATTATCTTAAATCGTTGAAATATAAGACCGAAACCACATCCGTTGCATCCATCGTTGTCAATTGTAATCCTTTTACCAATGGGCATTTATTTCTTATAGAAAAAGCCGCTTCCGAAAATGAATTGGTATATCTATTTGTGGTAGAAGAAGATCTCTCTGCCTTCCCTTTTAGTATCAGATGGGAATTGATCAAAAAGGGAATTGCCCACTTAAAGAATGTCCTGATGGTTCGTGGCGGGATGTACATTGTTTCAGGATCTATCTTCCCGGCGTATTTTCTGAAAAATGAAACGGTTAGCGATGTGATGGAAAAGCAAGCAGAACTGGATGTCCGGATTTTTGCCGAATATGTTGTTCCGGTTCTTGGTATTAAAAAGCGTTATATAGGGACAGAAAATTATTGTGCAACCACGGCTGCATACAATAAGGCTATGAAAATGATTCTCCCTTCTTACGGAGTTGAAGTGGTTGAATTGATGAGAAAGGTCGCTATTTCAGGCTCTTCTGTTCTCCCCGATTTTATCAGCGCCTCAAAAATCCGACAGGCCATAAAAATGGACAAACTTGACGATTTTAAGGAATTTCTTCCTGAATCCACCCGGGAATTTCTCTTTTCAGATGATTCGTTGGATATCCGTCTGAAAATAAAGAAGGGAGAGGGAAGGCATTAAATTGTGACTTCACTCATGGCTTCCGGAATCTCAATGTTGCTAAAACCAGCTGCAATCATCTGATCTCTGTAGAATTTCTGCACCTCATAATCACCGTGAACGAGGAACACTTTCTTAATCGCGGATTTATCCTGGCAATTCAGAAATGACAGCATCTCGCTGTAATCTCCATGTCCACTGAAGGCTTCAATCCTCGCGATCTCTGCATTCACGCTATATTTATTGCCGAAGATCGAAACGATCTTTTCTCCGTTAACCAATCTGGCGCCCAGTGTTCGAGGAGCACAATACCCGACCACCAAGATGGTGTTTTGGGGATTGGAAATATTGTTAGCCAGATGGTGTTTGATCCTTCCGGCCTCCATCATTCCGGATGCGGAGATAATTATGCAGGGGGTTTTAATAAAATTGAGTCTTTTGGAATCGTTCGTAGTGGTGATATAATGCAGTGAATTAAATCCAAACGGATCATCATCAGTTTCCACCACTTTCATAACCTCCTCATTGAAACACTCCGAATGCAGTCTGAAGATAGTAGTTGCATTAACGGCTAACGGACTATCTACATAAATCTGAATCTTTGGCAGTAATCCGGCATTGTAAAAATTGTTCAATGTAAAGACAATATCCTGTGTCCGGCCAATGGCAAAAGAGGGGATAATCAATTTTCCCTGTTTTCTGACACAGGTATCGTTGACCACTTGCAGCAGCCTTTCTTCCGCGCGGCTGAACGGCTCATGCAGTCTGTTCCCATAAGTTGATTCCGTGATCAGGTAATCACATTGTCTGAAAGCATTCGGTGACTTTAATATTAAGCTGATGGGGCGGCCGATATCGCCAGTATAGGCAATATTTTTTGTTTGCCCATTCTCTGTAATCTCGAGAGAAGCGGTTCCTGCACCGAGCAGGTGACCATTGTTGGTAAAACGGACTTTAACATTGTCGTCGATGTAGAACATTCGTTCATAGGCAATTCCGATAAAAAGCTTCATACTTTCTTTGGCAATATCAGAAGTATAAATTGGCTCGATTGGTTCCAAACCGTGCTTTATTAGCTTTTTGTTGTACCATTTGACGTCAAGCTCCTGGATGTGTCCGCTGTCGGCTAACATGATAGCACAGAGGTCGCGGGTAGCATTGGTACAAATGACAGATCCCCTGAAACCTAGTTTATAGACATATGGAATTAATCCTGAATGGTCGATGTGGGCATGTGTCAGAATAATATGGTCGATCTCTTTCGGATCGAAGCCCAGGTTGCGGTTGGAACGGTCGGTCTCCATTCCCTTGCCCTGAAACATCCCGCAATCTAAAAGTATTTTCTTGCCGTTATCCAGCGTGATCAGGTGTTTGCTTCCGGTTACTTCCCTGGCAGCGCCAATAAATTTAATTTTCATGGGATCGTTTTTTATTACTCCTCAGTTTGAGTGGCCGCGTAGGTCTTGAGCAGCTCGTCCTGAACCTCTGCCGGTACTTTATCGTAGCTGGCGAATTTCATTTTGAACATCGCGCGTCCCTGCGTGACAGAACTCAAGGTAGTCGAATATTTATTCATCTCCTTCAAAGGCACCTTGGCAACAATCTTTTCGAAACCTTTTTCGGAACTCATCCCCATGATGAGTGCCCGGCGGTTCTGAAGATCTCCCATGACATCGCCCATGCGGTCTCCGGGAACAAGAACTTCCACATCATAAATGGGTTCCAGGATCTTTGCGCCAGCCTTCTTAAAGGCCTGACTGAAAGCGTTTCTACCAGCCAGACGGAAGGAAATTTCATTGGAGTCGACCGGGTGCATCTTACCTTCATAAATGGAAACGCGGATATCACGGGCGTAGGAGCCGGTCAGCGGACCTTCCTCCATTTTTTCCATGATCCCTTTCAGAATAGCCGGATGGAAGCGTGCGTCGATTGAACCACCAACGATACAGTTACAGAAAATCAGTTTTCCGCCCCAAGGCAGCTCTACTATTTCGGTACCCCGAAGGCTGACCTTCATCTCTTTGCCATCAACAACGAAGAATGGTGGGAAAGGCATTCCTTCCTCATAAGGTTCAATGATCATGTGAACCTCCCCAAACTGACCGGATCCACCACTCTGCTTACGGTGACGGTAGTCGGCCTGGGCGATTTTGGTGATGGTTTCCCGGTAGGGGATTTTCGGATTTAAAAATTGGATGTCAATCTTAAATACATTGTCGAAATACCATTTCAGGGTGTTTAAGTGATATTCGCCCTGTCCGTGGATCAGGATTTGCTTTAACTCCTTGGAATACTCGATAACATAAGTCGGATCTTCTTCGTGCAGACGGTGGAGGTATTCGCCCATCTTCTCTTCATCTGATTCATTGAGAGCTTTGACGGCCGTGGTATATCTCGGATCAGGGAATTGAATCGGTGGAAATTCGATATCCGCATCCTTGTCGCAAAGTGTCTGATTATGTTTGACATCTTTCAGTTTCACCGTCGCGCCAATATCTCCAGCAACCATTTCGGGTACTTTGGTACGGGTCTTACCAGCTACTGCAAATATCTGTGAGATACGCTCTTTGGAGTTTTTGGCCATATTGGTCAGGTCCATACCCTCCTTAAGCGTACCGGATATAACTTTGAAATAGGTTACTTCACCTACGTGTTGCTCAAGAGAAGTCTTGAACACAAATATGGAAGTCGGCCCCTTCACGCTGATCGGAATTTTCTTGCCACTGACGGTCTCGACCGGTGCAAGCTCACCCGGATTCGGCGCTACGTTGATGATAAAATCCATCAGACGGCGAATGCCCATATCCTTAACTGCGGAAGTGCAGAAAATGGGGAATAATCCCCTGGAGACCATTCCAAGTTTTAGTCCTTTCTTCATCTCATCCTCATTCAGGGAACCTTGCTCGAAGAAAAGTTCCATAAGCGCCTCATCGTTCTCGGCGGCCATTTCTACGAGGGCATTGTGGTATTCTTCAGCCTTGTCCATTTCGTCTGCAGGAATATCCAAAATTTCTGGTTTTCCTCCCTGTGGACCCCACTGAAGCATCTTCATCTTCAGTACGTCAATAACTTTGTTGTAACCTAACCCCGGATTGACAGGGTATTGTACAATTGCCAGTTTATTACCGAAGGTAGTCTTGGCCATCTCGAGGGTATTCTCCCAGTTGCTGTTTTCGTGATCAAGGTGATTGATAACGAAAATCAGTGGTTTGTTAAATTTCTCAGCATTGCGGTTCGCGATTTCAGTACCAACTTCAACACCGTTAACGGCATTGAATACCAGCAGACCTGTAGCGGCAACACTTAATGCGGGGATAACTCCCCCGATAAAATCGTCCATCCCCGGAGTGTCGATGATGTTGATTTTGCATCCTTCAAATTCGGTATAAAGTACTGTCTCATGAACAGAGTTGCCATACTCCTGCTCTACAAGGTTGTAATCAGAGGCAGTATTCTTGCTCTTGACATCCCCTCTGCGATTAATAATCCCACCCTCGAAGAGCATGGCTTCAACAAGGGTGGTTTTCCCGGCGCCCGAATTTCCGAGCACTGTGATGTTCCTGATTTCACTGGTTTGATATACTTTCATAATAAAAAATAAATTTTTCCAACAAAAAAACTGATCCTAATTAGCTCCTAAAAGTACCGATTTATTTTCAGTACCTCCAAAAATAGAAATTATTTAAAATGATCCGACCAGTAGAATAATTTTCGATTTTCGATTTAAGGATTTAGAATTTCGAAAAAATCGCAAGAGACACAATATCAACTTAATGACGTTTATTATAATCCACTTGAAACAAGGTTTTTATGTTACTAAACATGTTTTTCGTCAAATTCAAATAGAAAGCAACCTTTTCATCCTGATAAAATTTGCATATTTGCATTTAACCAACACTGATATAGTCTGATGCAACGATTTCCATTTTTTAAACAATTGGATGCCATGGATTGCGGTCCCTCCTGTTTAAGGATGATCGCCAAATTTTATGGTAAGAATTTTTCGTTGCAAACGATCCGAGAGAGGAGTTATCTTACCAGGGAGGGTGTCTCCTTTCTTGGTATGTCAGATGCCGCTGAGTCTATCGGCATGCGGTCGGTAGGAGCCAGGGTGAGTTATCAGCAACTGGTGGATCAGGTCCCTCTGCCTGTCATCGTTCACTGGAAGGAGGAACATTTCGTGGTGGTATATGCCATCAAAAAGGGCAAAGTATTCGTGGCGGATCCTGCTTATGGTCTTATCACTTACCAGGAAGCCGAATTTTTGAAGAGTTGGTGCGGCCATGCCGACAGCAGCAAGGCAAAAGGCCTGGCATTGATCCTGGAACCGACACCCGATTTTTACAGCCTCGCGGATGAGAAAATCGACAAATCATCGCTTTCCTACCTTTTTACCTACCTGCGCAACCAGAAGAAATTCCTTTGGCAGCTATTTGCCGGACTTATATTGGGCAGTCTTTTCCAACTGATTTTACCGTTGCTTACCCAGTCGATGGTAGATGTGGGGATCAACAACAACGACCTTAACTTCGTCACGCTGATTCTGGTGGCACAGCTGATATTGTTCCTTTCCCAGACTTCCGTCGATCTGATCAGAAACTGGATACTGCTTCATCTGACTACCAGGCTAAGTATTTCCCTCATCTCCGATTTCCTGATCAAGCTGATGCGCCTGCCGATCAGTTTCTTTGATACCAAGATGGTCGGGGACATGCTTCAACGCATCGGTGATCATACCCGAATAGAAAATTTCCTTACCAGCCAGTCTTTGAATGTCCTGTTCTCGATGGTGAATCTGGTGATATTTTCCATTGTACTGGCGTTGTACAGTTGGATCATCCTCGCAATCTTCCTGGTAGGAAGTGTATTATATGTATTGTGGATCATGATTTTCCTGAAAAGAAGGAAGGAGCTGGACTACCGTAGATTTACGCAATTATCTGAAAATCAGGCTAAATTGATTGAGCTGATGAACGGAATGCAGGAAATTAAGCTGAATAACTGTGAGAAGCAGAAACGGTGGGAATGGGAACGCATACAGGCCAGACTTTTTCAGGTAAACATCAAGAGGCTCTCGCTTGCCCAGACACAAAATATTGGTTCCACTTTCATCAACCAGCTCAAGAACATCCTGATAAGTTTTATTGCGGCACGCCTGGTGATTGACGGAAACATCACGATAGGTGCCATGGTGGCAGTTGCATACATCATCGGGCAGATGAACACTCCGCTGAACAACCTGATGGAATTCATCCAGACCACGCAAGATGCCATGATTTCCCTGGCCCGTCTCAATGAAATACATACCAGACCAAACGAGGAAGATCCCGAAGAACACAAGATTACCATGTTTCCGGAAGTGAAGGATATCATTCTGAAGGACGTTAGTTTCCAGTATGAGGGGCCAAGATCTCCGATGGTTTTGAAGAATATTTCACTGAACATCCCAGCCAATCGCACCACCGCTATCGTCGGAATGAGCGGCAGTGGAAAGACCACGATGATCAAGCTGCTGCTGGGGTTCTATCCTCCTGTTTCCGGGACCATCCACCTGGGAGAGATCAGCCTGGCTAATTTCTCGACGAGGCTCTGGAGGGAAAAATGCGGAGTCGTTATGCAGGACGGGTATATCTTTTCTGATACTATTATTAATAATATAGCGGTCGGGGCGGAGAAGATCGACAGACTGAGATTGCTCGATTCTGTCAGGATGGCGAACATCCAGGAGTTTATCGAATCGCTGCCGATGGGTTATCAGACGAAAATAGGACAAGAAGGGGTGGGTGTCAGTCAGGGTCAGAAACAACGGATCCTCATTGCCCGGGCTGTCTATAAAAATCCTGATTTTCTATTCTTCGATGAAGCTACCAATGCCTTGGATGCCAACAATGAAAAGGTAATCATGGAAAATATGGATCAGTTTTACAAGGGCAGAACAGTCGTTGTGGTGGCTCACCGGCTGAGTACAGTACGGAATGCAGATCAAATAATTGTTCTGGATAAGGGCGAAATAGTCGAAAAAGGAACGCATCAGGAGCTGATCAGTCTAAAGGGCAGTTATTATAATCTGGTCCGTAACCAGTTGGAGCTGGGCGCCTAACAATTAATTATGAGTTGTCGAAATTAAAAGGATGTCGAAGAAACTTGAGGATATAGAGACACGCAGTGAAGAGGTTCAGGATCTGCTGGGCAGGGTTCCCTCCTGGATCACGCGAAATGGTATCATCCTGGTGGCCGTACTATTATTTGTAATGGTAGCAGGCAGCTGGTTTTTCAAGTACCCTGATATTATCACCGCGCCGGTGGTGGTCACCTCCGAAAATCCTCCGGCCAATTTGCTGGCAAGGGTGGATGGTAAATTAACGACCATCATGATAATGGATAAACAGAAGGTGGATCGCGGGGAGTTGCTGGCGATGCTGGAGACCTCTCTGAAATATGAAGATTTGACAGATCTGAAGAAGCAGCTCTCGTTGCTGGCACCGTTTGTGAAAACTTTTAGGCCTGAGCAGATCATTCCTTTTCAGCGCAATTATTTATTGGGTGAGATTCAGCCTCAGTTTGCCGATTTTTCGAAAAAGTACAACGATTACCAGAAGTTTGTCACCCGGAATTACTTTCCTGGTAAGATTCGGTCGCAGCAAAAGCAGTTAAATCTGTCCAAGTCGGGATACAGCTCACAGCTGGCCAGGAAAAAAGCGCTTTCTGAAGATCTTCAGATTACGAAAAAAAAGTTTCAGCGCGATTCCGTTTTAAACAAAAGGGGGGTGCTTTCGCTCGACGAATTTGATAAAACCAAGCGGGAGTGGTTCCAGAAGCAGGCCGAATATGAGGATATGCTTTCGGCTTTGTCGGTAACTGAGCAGTCATTGGAAAATGCCGGACAGCAGGTGGCTGAGGCAGAGAACCTTTCGGGAGAGAAGGAGGCAGCCCTGCAGCTTGGTCTGAAAGAGGCTTATGATGTGCTTTCGGGAGCCATTGATGTATGGGAATTGAATTATCTGATCAAGTCGCCGGTCCGGGGCGAGGTTAATTTCTCTAAATTCTGGAGTCCCAATCAGAATGTTGCCAAAGGAGAGGTTGTCTTCACGGTTATCCCGGAAGGTAACAATGCGCTTGTCGGGAAAGTCCGGTTGAAGATCAACGGAGCAGGCAAGGTAAAATCGGGACAGCGGGTCAACCTGAAATTTGCCAACTACCCGTATATGGAGTTTGGTATCGTGAAAGGGGAGGTCTCCAGGATCTCTTCTGTGCCTACCAATGATTATTACGCGATGGAAGTTAGTTTGCCAAACCAGCTGGTCTCTACCTACGGAAAAAAATTCGAATTTCAGCAGGAGTTGCAGGGTACTGCTGAGGTCATTACAGAAGATCAAAGACTGCTAACGCGGATTTTCCATCCGGTTCGGTCCATTTTTAGCGAACGGTTCGCCAAATAGCGAGTATCTAAATCATTTTTTTTTTGACGGAGTAGTGTATTTTCCAAAGAAATGTGTACTTTTGCAGTCCATTTTGGAGAAGTTTTGCAAGGTACAAAATCGTTAAATTGCAGAGCTTACGGGGAATTGCGAGATTTCCCCGGGAGGATTATGTGTGTATTTTATTTTAAAATTTAAAAAACGTTTATGCCTACTATTCAACAGTTAGTACGTAAGGGAAGGGTAAATATCGAAGATAAGAGTAAGTCTCCGGCATTGAATTCCTGTCCACAGCGTCGGGGCGTATGTGTACGTGTTTACACAACAACGCCTAAAAAGCCTAATTCGGCCATGCGTAAGGTGGCCAGGGTCAGGTTAACCAACGGCAAAGAGGTGAATGCCTATATTCCGGGTGAAGGTCATAATTTACAGGAGCACTCAATTGTTCTTGTTCGCGGAGGTCGTGTAAAAGACCTGCCGGGAGTTCGTTACCATTTAATTCGTGGGGCACTCGATACCGCTGGTGTGGAGGGTCGCAAGCAACGTCGTTCCAAATATGGTGCCAAGCGCCCAAAACCAGGAGTAGCCGTAGCTGCAACAAAAAAGAAAAAATAATTAAGTAAAAACTTTAGTTATTAGTTTGGAGGTTTGGTTGAGTAAGGGCTCGTCTGGAATGGGCTGTATAACTGAAGACTAAACAACAACCGATTCGAATAACACAAACAATTTTAACTAAAATGAGGAAGACAAAACCAAAAAAGCGGATCATTTTACCAGATCCAAAGTTCAATGACGTTCTCGTTACTCGCTTCGTGAACAGTCTGATGTTTGATGGAAAGAAATCCATCGCATTCAAAATAATTTACGATGCTTTTGATATCGTTGATAAAAAGATGAAAGACAATGAGTTGTCTGCTCTCGATATCTGGAAGAAAGCATTGGTAAACATTACTCCCCAGGTTGAGGTGAAAAGTAGGCGTGTTGGTGGAGCCAACTTCCAGGTCCCGATGGAAATCCGTCCGGAAAGAAAAGTGGCTATTTCCATGCGTAACCTGATTATCTTTTCGAAAAAGCGTTCCGGTCACTCTATGGCAGAGAAATTAGCTGCCGAGACCGTTGCCGCATTTAACGAAGAGGGTGGAGCATTCAAGAAAAAAGAAGATACACACAGAATGGCAGAAGCAAATCGTGCGTTTGCGCACTTCCGGTTCTAACGGGAGTTTATAAAATAAATAATGGCGATAAGGGATCTTACAAATACCAGAAACATCGGGATCATGGCTCACATCGATGCCGGTAAAACAACCACTTCAGAGCGGATATTGTTTTACACGGGTAAAGTTCACCGTATTGGTGAAGTACACGATGGTGCAGCAACGATGGACTGGATGGAACAGGAGCAGGAACGTGGAATAACAATCACCTCTGCTGCAACATTTACTGAATGGACTTACAACGATATTGTTCATCAGATCAATATCATTGATACTCCGGGCCACGTTGACTTTACTGTTGAGGTGGAACGTTCGTTGAGGGTTCTTGATGGTGCTGTTGCAACCTTTTGTGCTGTTGGTGGAGTAGAAGCTCAGTCAGAAACTGTATGGCGTCAGGCCGAAAAATACGGCGTGCCGAAAATAGCGTTCATCAACAAGATGGACCGTGCAGGTGCCGATTTTTTTAATGTATACAACGACATCAAGGAGAAACTGGGCGCTAATCCGGTGCCGATTCAGATTCCAATTGGTGCCGAAGAGCGTTTTAAAGGAATAATTGACCTGGTAGCGATGAAATCAGTCGTTTGGCTCGACGAAACCATGGGTGCCGATTATTCTGTGGAAGAGATTCCTTCCGATATGATGGAGCAGTCCCTTGAGTGGCGTGAAAAGCTGGTTGAGTCTGTTGCTGAGCAGGATGAGACTTTGATGGAAAAATTCTTCATAGATCCCAAAAGCATTACTGAAGAGGAATTGAAGCACGTAATTCGCAAAGCCACCCTGTCTGGAGTAATCATTCCGATGCTTTGTGGCTCTGCATTTAAAAACAAAGGTGTTCAGACTTTACTGGATGCTGTTTGTGCTTATTTACCCAACCCGCTGGATGTTGCTTCCATCCATGGAACTGATCCGGATACCGGAGCGGAAATTGAGAGAAAGCCGGATGTTAATGAACCGCTTGCAGCGCTTGCGTTCAAGATTGCAACAGACCCGTTCGTTGGCCGTTTGTGCTTTATACGTGTCTATTCCGGAAAAATTGATGCAGGATCCTATGTATTAAATACGCGCACCGGGAAGAAAGAGCGGATTTCGCGCCTCTTCCAGATGCACTCCAATAAACAACAACCGCGCGATGTGATTGAAGCCGGCGACATATGTGCCGCTGTAGGTTTCAAAGACATCCGTACCGGTGATACGCTTTGTTCACTCGATCATCCGATCGTACTCGAATCCATGACTTTCCCGGAACCGGTAATTGGAATTGCTATTGAGCCAAAAACACAGAAGGATCTCGACAAGCTCACCAACGGACTGATAAAACTGTCTGAAGAAGATCCAACGTTTCAGGTCAATACCGACCAGGACAGCGGTCAGACCATCATTCGCGGAATGGGTGAGCTTCACCTTGAAATCATTGTCGACAGGCTGAGGAGAGAGTTCAAAGTTGAGTGTAACCAGGGTGCACCACAGGTTTCTTACAAAGAAGCTGTTACCAAAGAAGTCAATCTTCGTGAAGTGTTCAAAAAACAAACCGGTGGTCGTGGTAAGTTTGCCGATATTTCAGTTCACATTGGTCCGGTAGATGAGGGCAAAACTGGTCTTCAGTTTGTCGACCAGATCAAAGGTGGAACTATCCCTCGTGAATACATCCCCTCTATTGAAAAGGGTTTCAGGGAGGCCATGAACAATGGTCCGCTTGCTAATTTCAAAATTGAGAATCTGAAGGTTGTTTTGGTTGACGGATCTTTCCATCCGGTCGACTCCGATTCACTTTCATTTGAACTTTGCGCCAGACAAGCTTTCAGAAGTGCAGCTCCCAAAGCAAAACCGATCTTATTGGAGCCGATTATGAAGGTGGAAGTTGTTACGCCTGACGATTACATGGGAGACATTGTTTCCGACCTCAACCGTCGTCGTGGTCATGTTGAAAGCATGGATGCCAAGTTTGGCGCCCGTGTGATCAAAGCGCTGGTTCCACTCTCCGAGCAGTTTGGTTACGTAACAACCTTGCGTACCCTCTCTTCAGGCCGTGCAACCTCCACGATGGAGTTTTCCCATTATGCCGAAGTTCCAAAGAACATTGCCATTGCAGTCCTTGAAAATGTAAAAGGAAAAACAGAGTTGTTATAACACTAAATACGTTCTTATCATGAGTCAAAAAATCAGAATTAAACTGAAATCGTACGATCACAACTTGGTTGACAAATCAGCTGAGAAGATTGTTAAGACGGTAAAATCAACAGGTGCCATTGTTAGCGGACCTATTCCGCTTCCAACACATCGTCGTATTTTCACCGTTTTGAGATCTCCCTTCGTTAATAAAAAATCGAGGGAACAGTTCGAGTTGTCCTCCTACAAGAGATTGATCGACATTTACAGTTCAACCGCAAAAACGATCGACGCGTTAATGAAGCTGGAGTTGCCCAGCGGCGTTGAAGTTGAAATTAAAGTTTGATAAACTGCTTAACAAGTAGAAAAAATGCCAGGATTAATTGGAAAAAAAATCGGAATGACTTCCGTATTCAGTGTTGAGGGGAAAAACATCCCATGCACTGTGATTGAGGCTGGTCCA
>DATCHD010000018.1:0-4582 GCA_036508555.1 Prolixibacteraceae bacterium | reverse complement strand
TCGCCTTCACCCAGCAGACCCATCTCCCAGTAGGCGGGCGCACTCCATGCTGTTGCCTTGTTTTTGCCGTCCCAGATTCTTACCTGCCACCAGAGTCGCTGCATGGTTTTTGCAGCCGGACCTTCATAAACAACATTAACAGACGATGCAGAATTGGCTTTCCCGGTACTCCAAACCAGTTTACGGCCTCCGGTAAGATCGGCAAGTGTTTCAGCAACACGGATTTCATAAGCTTGCTGTATGAAATTGTTTTCACCTGCAACGATCTGCCAGCTTAGACGTGGCTGTAAAATATCAATACCAACAGGATTGACATGGTAATCGCATTTCAAGGATGTCACCATGCTTTTGGAAAATCCGGGCATAGATAACAGGCTCATCAGTAAAGAAAATAAAATGATTTTGTAGTTGTTGAGAGATTTTTTCATCTTCTGGGTTGTTAATTTTCCCAAAGATAAAAAAATTTCATCTATCCCAGACGGATGGATTGACAATTGAAATGTCCTTCCTTCCTTCGAAAAATCGAAGGATGTTGAAGGATGCTTCGCGTCCAATTTCTATCCGGGCATCGATGGTGCCAGAGCCTGTGTGGGGGGTCATTACGACATTGTCAAAGGTCAGTAATTCATGTGTAATCTTTGGTTCAAATTCATAAACATCCAGTCCGGCACCGCCAAGTTTCCCATTCTGAAGATATTTCGCAAGGATTTTCTCGTGAATAACAGCGCCCCTCGACGTGTTGA
This sequence comes from Prolixibacteraceae bacterium, assembly GCA_036508555.1. Taxonomy (GTDB): domain Bacteria; phylum Bacteroidota; class Bacteroidia; order Bacteroidales; family Prolixibacteraceae; genus CAINVV01. Next base: position 3,839 of record DATCHD010000018.1, on the reverse strand, counting down.
TCAGAATCGCCCCCTGTTTCATTTTCTTCATCTCCGCTTCATCAATCAGATGATGTGTCTCTGCATTGAGCGGACAGTGCAGGGAAACCACATCTGATCTTTCCAGGAGTTCATCGAAGCTGACCAGGTGACAGTTATAATCCTCTTCAAGATCTTCAGGTAACCTTGTGCGATTGAAATAGATTACTTTCATACCGGAGGCTATGGCTCTCCTGGCGAAAGCCCGGCCAATCCTGCCCATACCCACTATGCCGAGTGTCTTACCATAAATTCCTGTACCCAGATTCTCCATCATACCCCATTTGAAATTTGGATTGGTCCTGAGGCCACGATCCGTGAGGGCTATCTTCCTGGTAAGGGAAAGGAGCAGGCCAAAGGCCATTTCCGCGGTAGGCTCGGTGACAGCATTGGGGGTATTGCAGACGACAACTCCCATTTCTGTTGCCTTGGCTACATCAATATTGTTGTACCCTACACCAAAATTGGCAATGATGCGAAGCTTTCTCGCACACGCCATCGTCTCAGCTGTGAGTGGTCGTTCAAACACGGAGAGTACACCGTCCGCCTGACCGATATGCTGTTTTATTTCGTCATTAGAAAACATAAAATTTTCTGTCGGGTAGATCAGTTCACACTTTTGCCCCAGTTCCAGGAGACCCTGTTTAGGTAAGGCTGCTACGATTAGGATTCTTGGTTTCATAATTATTGTAGTATATGCCAGTATAATAGAAACGTATCGATGAAATCAATAAAGGTACAGACATCATGAGGTACAAGAGGGAGAGATAGACGGGTGCGACCCATCCGGTGGTCCGCAGGGTGATCCCCATGGAGATCATCAAGGCCATCATCATATAGCTTCTGAAATTAAAAAAGGAGAAGAGGCAAGGTAACGCTTCTTTCATGTTCAAAATTCTGTGAGTATGTTTTAGCGAAATTTTTGAAAACATCTTCAGGTAAAAAACAATTCCGCCCGCAAGCGTAAAAAGTAGTTTCAATCCTAAAAGCCGGCTTTTCAAATCGAGCATTTTATATCCTCTGAAAAGGAGCATGGAACCCGCGAAAGTCCAGACGGCGGCGGCTACAAACAGCAGAACCCTTTTGGAAACGCCAGGTTTGAGCCGGGATAGAATATTTTCTGTATTCATCTGGTTATATTTTGTTTTTTAATGGCCAGATGGAATCGAAGATCAGCGAAGCTAATACCCACATAATCATTTTCGGTTGGTGAGAACATGTGCTAATGGGTATTTCAATTAACTGATACTTATAAATTCTTCAATTATTGTCCACCGCAGCGGCAATCTGCCTTCGATTGACGATGCAAATGAAATTAAAAATTGTGAAACTTACTTCACCAGCGCCAAAATTTCGATGATCCTGCCTGTGATTTTGACTATTTCCCCCAAAAGATTCGTCAATCTGAACAGTCGCCTTGAAGTGTCTGCCATTTCTTCATTTAGCGCTTTGAGCGCCTTTGTCTCTTCTTTCAGGGCTGCAATCAGGTTCTTTTCCAGTGTTGCAACCAGCAGTCTTTCAAGGTTTCTCAGGTGCAAAGTCGCCTTTTCGAGACTGAGCATTTCGTTTTTGGTCAACCCTGCTTTCCCCATCTCTAAAGCTATTTCAGCCTGAGCAATTCTAATCTGCTCCAAAGAATATTCCTTCTCTTGATTTTTCATTTTTTACTTTTTACTTTTCGACCCTTCCCGGTCCCTGAGCGGAGCCGAAGGGCCTTGCGGCCGTAGGCCCTTCGGCTCCGCTCAGGGACCGAGAGCTTTCACTTCCCTAAATGCATTGTTCAATTCATCCATATCTTTGTAAAAATTGTTCAGGTAAAAAATTGTCTCTGCCAAACTCTTTTTTTGGTTGATCTCTGCGACCAGCATTTTATGGGCTGATTTCAGGTTTCCGGCTGCCCGGATGGTCAGGTTTCGTAAATTCTTCAGCTCCTCAACAGTTTTCATTAGGGCAATGAACTCCTTGTCACTCTCGATGACAGGATTGCTCCTTTTCGTATAATAGAAACGGAAACTCTCCTGTACACCGGATTCTTCCGCGTCAATAAGCTGACCTATCCCGTCGGATGATAGGAATTTCACCATCTCCGTACATAAATCAGAAACCAGCGTATCTGCCTGATTGACAAATCTCTTTAAGGCTTTCATCTGCCTGTGTGCAAGAACGGTATTGGTGGTGACATTCATCGACATGGTCAGAACCGTGCCAGTTCCTGATGGCAACTTATGGCCAATACTCATAAGATTATATTGAACGACAAGCTCATCGAGGTCCGATCCGAGTCTTCCATAGAGAATTTTTTGTGCTTTGAACGGAGCGTCACTGGATAGCGCCTCCAATCCCCGGGCATAATCATCCATTATTTTGAAAATAGTTCTTATCCTACCTGGAATCCTGTCATTGTTAATGCGTTCCCTTACAATGGAATTCAATTCGGCAAGATGCTGATCCGGATCCGTGAACGAACCGGCATACCAGACTCCCCTGGCCTCTCTGGTTTCTGCAATTCCTTTCATGATCTTTTCCGGATAGGCGGAGAAATCTTCGGTCTTGCCGGCAAACTGCCGCACTACTTTAAGCTGCTGACGGGAAACCGATCTACAGCCTCCCGCAATCTGAAGAATGGCCATGCAGAAAAAAAGAAATTTCATAAGATAAATATTTGGAATAGGTTACAATGACAACAACCAAAAAGTCAGATTTTTGTTTACTCCTTTTGAAAATATTTAAAATAATTAGGGGTACTTAAAGAAAATTTTATAGTTTTGTCCCGAACAAAAGAACTAGGATGACACGTTTGGCAAATACATATTGGTGGTGGCTGGCTTATAACTCTCAAAAGTCGTAAGGTAGCACAACCTGTATTTACCCTAATTCATAAAGTAAAAAAGAGGCCTGCCGCAATTGCGACAGGCCTCTTTTCTTTTTAAAAAATAAAATATGAGCACTTATCAGGTAGATGAAAATGGTTATTACGGGCCGTTTGGCGGTGCCTACATCCCGGAAATTCTGCATCGCTGCGTAAGCGAACTGCAGTCGACCTATTTGCAGGTCATTGAGAGCGAAGAATTCAAAACGGAGTTTCACCAGTTACTCAGGGATTATGTAGGTCGACCGTCGCCTTTATATCATGCCAAACGTCTCAGTTCCGTTTACGGCTGCAAGATCTATCTCAAACGGGAGGATCTGAACCATACCGGTGCGCACAAAATCAACAATACCATCGGCCAGATTCTGATCGCACGAAAAATGGGCAAGACCCGGATCATTGCCGAAACCGGCGCGGGTCAGCACGGTGTCGCAACAGCAACCGTCTGTGCGCTGATGAATATGGAGTGCGTAGTTTACATGGGGAAAACGGATATCGCCCGCCAACATATCAACGTTCAGAAGATGAAAATGCTCGGCGCGGAAGTCGTATCGGTTACTTCAGGAAACATGACTTTGAAAGACGCTACCAATGAAGCGATCCGCGACTGGTGTTGCAATCCGGCAGACACTTACTACATCATCGGCTCGACCGTCGGACCACATCCTTACCCGGACATGGTGGCGCGTCTGCAATCCGTCATCAGCGAGGAGATCAAGTCACAGCTGCTTGAAAAAGAAGGCCGGGACTATCCAGATTGGCTCATCGCTTGTGTGGGCGGGGGCAGTAATGCGGCCGGAACCATCTATCATTACCTGGATGATGAAAGGGTTAAGATCGTGCTGGCAGAGGCAGGCGGCAGGGGAGTCGACTCAGGAGAGAGCGCCGCGACCATTCAATTGGGGCGGATTGGAATTCTTCACGGCTCCAAATCATTGGTTATGCAGAGCGA
>DATCHD010000017.1:0-15669 GCA_036508555.1 Prolixibacteraceae bacterium | reverse complement strand
AACAATATCTTCATTATCATTCATCGACGACACCAGGATTTTAACCTTTGGATTACCGATATTCAGCTGGACGATCAGGTTAAAATTTCTAACAGAGATATCGGGCAAACTTAGAATCAGAACATGAACCTGAAGGAATTTTATCTTCTCGGTCAATACGCCCCGATCGTTGCAAACGAAGACGACCCTGATATCCGAAATGCCGCTGAATAATCCGGCAATGCCTTCCGATACAAGTTTGTGCTCATCAAAAACTGCAACGTCGATCATATTTTAAAATTTAATCCTCAAAACCTACCGGGAACTTCAGCAGGTAAAACCGACACCTATAATAATATTGCCGATGTTTTGTGCATACCGTCCATTAGAATTGTTAATGGTTTTTTAAAATGGACATGCTTAAAGAAGTTCGTCTCATGCATGACTTTTTGTGCTTTTAATTCATCCCAGCGGATAAAATCGGTGTAGGAATTGTGCTGAACGGAGAAATAGCCTATATTCATTGAGGTGACGTTATGGAAGAAATGTGAACCCAACGAAGTGTCCAAAGGATAGTTATTCAGACTTACCTCAACAATTACCTTGGCATTGGAGATTTGTGACCAGTTGACCGGAATCCCCACAAAACGATCCTGACTCCCCCATCTTCCAGGACCAATCAGAATATATTGTTTGCCTTGCTGTCCCATGATCCTATTCAGGTACTCTATCTCTTCAGCCATCTCGATAGTTCTGAGTTTATTGAATTTCTCGTTGTCGACGAAGATGACATCCCTGATTTCATTAATCTCCCCATTGCCCACACTAGATCTGGTAAACAGAACCATTTGTGACTTATCCAATTTATCCAGATCAATGTGTTGTTTAAACTGATCGCCGATCAAAGGTTTGATCTGCAAAAGATAGAAAGTCGGAAGGCCGTTTACGCCTGGATCAAGATCAACTGCATATTCAATTTCCACCGGGGATCCAAAAGCCTCCTTGATCGTGTTCAGCAAAACACTGATCGTTTCTGCCAGCGGGATATAATTGTATTGAAGGATGTTGGCAAAATTGACAATCCTAGGTCCGGGGATGCTTAAACCTGCCTCAACACGGTCGTTCTGAGCATTATAAACAGAAACACAATGCTTCAGTGTTCCGTGTCGCTCGGCTTCACGGATATCGAGAAGTTTCATCGCCGCCAGCTCTCCATGGCGTACAAAATCTACGTTTTTTGCCATACAGTCCAGCACATAAAACTGCACCTGTGAACTATTGAGTAAATCCTTGATGTTATACATCGAAACTTTTGGATATTTAGGTGAAAAACGGTAGGATTTCCAGCCGTCCACGACGTAGGTCCCTAATCCAACTGCTGCAACGGCAAAGCCTTCATCCGGTTTCATATTCGATACAGGGTAGTAGTTATAGGACTGTGCCACCCCGCTGATATGAGGATAGTAATAATTTTCATGCCTCTTCCCCACCAGTTCCTGTAGGATCACTGCCATCTTCTCATCCTCAATCTTATGATGTACTACCTTGAAATAGTTCCGTGCCTTTTCCGAAAAAGTCGAGGCAAAGACCAATTTGATGGCCGTTGAAATCTGATCGAGAAATATCTTCTTGTTCCTGGCATTATTTGGGATAATAAAAGTATCAAACACACCTGCAAATGGCTGGGTGATTGAGTCTTCCGAAGAACTGGATGAACGTACCGCGATAGGTTTGTCTGTCAGGGAAACGAATACCCTAAGCTTCTTCAGCAATGAAGATGATAACGGAGCCTCGGAAAAATGTTGTCTTAGCTCGGCATAAGAGATTGCAGGATCCAGTATCTTATCAAAAAGTTTATTTTTGGAGATGAACCGCTGAAATTCATCAGTTCCTATAATAACCGTGATCGGAGTCAGGATGTTGATTTTATTAGCCAGGGTTGGAAATTCGAGATTGTATATCAAGGTATTGATAAAGGCCAGACCGCGGCCTTTACCTCCAAGTGAGCCACCGCAATAGGAAACAATATTCTTTTCATCCAGCGTGGAGGTTTCGTCAAAACTCAGAATCTTCCCTTTCTTCTTCTCCTCCTTATACTTCTTGATTGAATCCAGGAAGAACTGTCTGGATTCATTCATGTTTTTGAACGAATCAACAGGTACCGGATTCAGGGTACGGGCCAACTGGATTTCTCCCCTGGCCATCAGCCAGAGAGATAACTGGTTTTCAGAGGCATGAAGATACAACGATTCATCCGGAACCTCCTGAAGCAACGTTTCAAACTCCCTCAGAGATTTTGCCACACCAATCGTATTTCCTTCCCTGTCGCGGAATACGAAGTTACCGAAGCCCAGATAACTGTTCAGATAATGTTTCAGATCTTTCATCAGTGTATCTGAATTTTTATTGATAAAGGCAACTTCCAGCTCTTCGGCTATTCTGGCGTTCCGGTCTTCGGAAGATTGCAGGATAATCGGAAGCTTGGAAATATGCGACTTAACATACCTGATAAACTTTACACCTGCATATTTATCCAGCTTGCCGACTCTGTCAAATTCAACATCAGAGATAACGCAAAGCATAAAATCCCGATATTTGTTAAATATTGAGATGGCCTCCTCATAATTTCTGGCGAGCAGAATTTTAGGTCTGGAACGCATCCGGCAGATCTTATCCAGCTCGTTCTTTTCTACCTCCGGCAATAGCTGCTGAACCTGACCAAATACTATGTCGTAAAGGATCTGCAGGTATCTGGAATAATAGATCGGCGAATCTTCGATCAGCAGAATGACCCTGACCAATCCAATTTTGGTATCATTTTCTACATTGACTTTATCTTCCGTGGATTTTACGATGGCAAAAAGTATCAGTGAATCTCCGTTCCAAACGAAGAGTTTGTCGACCGATTTTATGGTGTGCACCAACTCCTCATAAAATTTCACATCACTTTTCCGGTTCAGCAGCAGATAAATCGGCAGGGATTCGTATTGAGCCCGGATCTGTTCGCTGATGAAAACAGGAATCTCACGATCCATCCCGGCCATTACAATAACAAGGTCAAAATGAATGGTTTCCAGGAGTTCAAGCGCTTCTTCTCCCGATGAAACTCCTGTGATCCGGGGAACAGAAAAAAGGCTGTACTGGTATATCTCGCCCATAAATTTCTCGAAGAATGAATCATCACTTTCGAGCGTAAATGCATCATACAGCGTAGCAACAAAGAGGATATGCTTGATCTTGTACTTCATCATATCCAAATAAATATACTTATCTATCGCCTGCTGGTTAAAATAGAGCTGAAGCGGTTTCTTGTTTTTTGTCAACGATTTTCTGAAGTCATCTGACGGATGAATTTCCTGTGCTGGAACACCCTGCCTGTGGATAATTTCCCTGCCTTTGTTATTATTGAGATAGCCACTGATCAGCTTGCCAATATTGACCAAAAGATTGCGCTCTTCGAATAAAAAAGGGCCTTCGTCTGATTTGGGAAACTGTTTCAGGTAATAAATTTCAATCGATCCCTTTTTGTTGTCAATAGTTACGAAATTTTCTTTCAACATCCACCTGCTTTCAGCAAAATTATCGCTCAGGCAGGATTTTCCTTCAAACATGATCCGGGCAGTAGTATATCTTGGGAACTGCCAGGATTTGGGGAGAATGGAACAGATATCCTGTAGGGTCTCATCGGTGGATTTCCCCTCCTCGATGATCAGAGAGGTATGATTAATTGCCGAGAGTTCTTTAAGTCGTTCGGTGTTTTCATAATGCAGTTTGTTATATTCCTCTCGTGTGGCCGAACCCGTGATCAGGCTTGCCAGATTGGATAGCAGGTTACGCTCCTCTTTCAGGAATGGCCCTTCCCAGACATCCGGGAATTGCTGCAGGTAGTAGATCTCAATATTTCCTTTGTCTTTAGCAGGTGTTTCAAATTTCTGTTCCATTTTCCAGGGAGTTTTCCTGAAGCCCGGACTGGAACAAACAAATTTATTAAAAGTGATGCGAACGACTGTCGATTCAGGATATTGCCATGATTCAGGCAGCATGTTACAGATAACCTGAAGCGATTCCTCGAGGGATTTCCCTTTCATCAGAATTTCCGAGGTCAGGTTAATGCCTTTAAGCTCTTTTTGCCTCTCACCGATATCGATGGCCAAAACCTTTAACTGAAACCTGGAAATTAGTCCGACAAGCAACGGTACAATGACATCAAGCGAAGAATTTGCTTCGGAAAGGATTCCTGGATCCGACGCCGGAAGCTCTTCGGCAAGGTGAAGCTCCACTCTGCCCTTTTTACCGTCAGGCAGCAGGAGATCTCTTTGAACAATGTGGGCTCCCTCCTGAAAACGACTGCTACAGAATGATTTTCCCTCAAAATAAAGTCGCAGGAAAATTGTATCCGGTATTATTACCGAACGCTCTACAGCATCACATACTTGTTCCAGAGAAGATTCCATTTGGGAACCATCCGCCATGATGGCAATGATTGAAGTTGCCAGTTTGCCCGTACCAAACAGGCATGTTGAATTCGGCGAAGCCCCGCTTCTTCTAGTCAGATATTCTTTCATGCTAATATTTTCTTTATCAAATCCACGGATCCATACTTCTAAACTAATACAAAATTGTAATTTTATGCTGGTTTTTACATGATATTCATGGTAAGTCAGTAAAATTGTTGTCATTTCGTGCTGCATTTAAGCACCAAATACTTAATAATTCCTCAATTTAACCTTAATTTAATTTTAAAATAAAAATAAAAGTCTATTTTTGCTTTCGAATTTTAAGTTATATTGCTATTTTTCTTACATGTTGTAATTTTTTCAGCTAATTATCGTAAGAATTAAAACATTTGCAGAATTTATATACGCAACTCAATTATTAAGTGTTATGGAACACAAGAAATTTCCAATTCCCGTTGGACTGTATGATCCGGCATACGAACACGATGCTTGTGGTATTGGTTTCGTAGCCCATATCAAAGGGGCCAAATCGCATGACATTGTTCAGCGCGGTCTGACCGTTCTTTTGAACATGAACCATCGCGGCGCTACCAGTTCTGACAACAAGACAGGAGACGGAGCGGGTATTCTGCTGCAGATGCCTCATGACTTTTTTATCTCACAGGGGATAAATCTTCCTGAGCCCGGACAGTATGGCGCCGGATTGGTCTTCCTTCCGGTAGTGGAAGAAGAGGCTGACTTTTGCGTGGAGGTACTGAACAGATTTATAGAAGCTGAAGGTTTAAAACTCATTACCTGGAGGAACGTTCCGGTAGATAGTTCCGTGATCGGGGAGATTGCCCGGAGTACCGAACCTCTGATCAGGCAGGTCTTCGTGAGAGGAAACTATGAACAGGATGTCCTGGAAAGAAAACTGTACCTGGCCAGAAAACAGGCTGAAAGGTCGGTCAGGGAATCTAAACTTGCCGGAAAAAACAGTTTTTACCTACCGAGTTTTTCAAGTAAGATAATGATTTACAAGGGGATGTTTACCCCAAGCCAGTTGCGCGATTACTTCAAAGATCTCACCCATCCGGAGATGAAAAGTGCCATCGCCCTGGTTCACTCACGCTTCAGCACCAATACCTTCCCAACGTGGGATCTGGCCCAGCCGTTCCGTATGATTGCCCATAACGGGGAAATCAATACCATCAAAGGCAACCGCCAATGGATGCATGCCCGCGAGTCGTTACTGGAATCTGCCCTGTTCGGAGAAGATATCGACAAACTCTTTCCTATCATCGAGCCCGGCAAGTCAGACTCAGCTTCCTTCGATAATACCCTGGAATTCCTGCACATGGCAGGACGCAACCTGCCGCATTCCCTGTGCATGATGATTCCCGAATCATTCAACGAAAAGAACCCGATACCGGAAAGCCTCAAGGCATTCTATGAATACCATTCTACCCTGATGGAACCATGGGACGGACCGGCCTCCATGGTCTTTTCCGATGGCAGATACATCGGCGGCACGCTCGACAGAAATGGTCTGAGACCTTCCAGGTATGTCATTACCAAGAATGATCTTATTGTGATGGGCTCTGAAGTTGGCGTACAGGTATTTAAACCGGAGGAGATCAAGGAAAAAGGGAGACTCCGTCCGGGGAAACTCCTGCTGGTTGATACCCAGCTCGGTATCATCATCCCCGACCAAGAAGTGAAGGCCGACCTCAGCAGAAGAAATCCTTACATCAACTGGCTCAAGGAGAACAGGCTGATGCTTGAAGACATTGTGGTTAAGCAGCGGGTCAGCTCGAACATGGGAGATCAGTTCGGGGTATACAGCAAGGTCTTCGGATACAGTAAAGAAGACATGCAGTTGTTAATCAAAGAGATGGCCGAAACAGCCAACGAACCAACCAGTTCGATGGGTAACGACACGCCGCTGGCGGTTTTCTCGGACAAGCCAAAACGTTTTTTCAGCTATTTCCGTCAGCTTTTCGCGCAGGTAACGAATCCGCCGATCGACCCGATCCGCGAAGGGCTCGTGATGTCCCTGACCAACTACATCGGATCACTGACCAGTAACATACTGAATGAGACCTCTATACATGCCAAACTGATCAAGTTTGACAGTCCAATCATCACCAATACAGACCTTGGAAAAATCAAGGATCTAAAACATGAGGTATTCACTCATGCTACTATTCCGATGGTCTTCCCGCTGAAAGATGGTGTGGAAGGATTCAAAAAGGCCTTCATTATGATGCTCGAAAGTGCAGAAAAAGCGGTGGATGAGAAGAAGAATTTCATCATTCTTACCGACCGGACCATCTCAGAGGATATGGTGCCGATCCCTTCCCTGCTTTCCGTTGCAGCGGTTCACCACCACCTGATCAAGAGAAAGAAACGGATGCAGATTGGTATTCTGGTCGAGAGTGCCGAGCCGCGCGAGGTGATGCATTTCGCACTGCTCCTGGGTTACGGGGCAAGCGCTATCAATCCTTATTTGGCCTTCGCGGCGATTGATCACCTGATCAAGAACGGGGAAATCAAGTTGCCCTATTCCGAGGCAAGGAAAAATTACATCAAAGCCATCGACAAGGGACTGCTGAAGATTCTTTCCAAAATGGGAATCTCCACCCTTCGTTCCTACCATGGATCGGAGCTATTCGAAGCCGTAGGTGTCAGTGATGACCTGATTGAAGAATATTTCAAGGGAACCTCCTCCCGCATCAGCGGCGTGGGCTCCCAAGAGCTATTCGCAGAGGCCGTTATGTTCCACAAGGAAGCTTACAGCAAAGACCAGAAAAAAGTCATCTTCGACACCAATGGTGAGTACCATTACCGAAACAACGGAGAGCACCATGCCTGGAATCCGGAGTCCATCGCGCTGTTGCAATGGGCTACCAAGACCGATAATTACGATGTTTTCAAGAAATTCTCGACACTTGTCGACAAACAGAATCAGAAACCTGCCTTTGTCAGGGGTGCACTTAGATGGAAGACTAATCCTATTCCAATTGAGCAAGTCGAGCCTGCTGAAGCGCTCTTAAAACGTTTCGTTACCGGTGCAATGTCCTATGGATCAATCTCTAAAGAAGCACACGAGGCGATTGCCATTGCGATGAATGAAATTGGCGGCCGCAGCAACACGGGTGAAGGAGGCGAAGATCCTGAACGTTTTGGTACGGAGAAAAACTCGAAAATCAAACAGATTGCATCCGGAAGATTCGGGGTAACCAACAATTACCTGATGAATGCGGAGGAGCTTCAGATCAAGATCGCTCAGGGCGCCAAGCCAGGAGAAGGTGGTCAGTTGCCCGGATTTAAAGTCAACAAAATTATTGCCAAAACGCGTAATTCCACACCGGGAATCACGTTGATATCGCCCCCTCCTCACCACGATATTTATTCCATCGAGGATTTGGCACAGCTGATATTTGATCTGAAAAATGTCAACGCAAAGGCAAAAGTTTCCGTAAAGCTGGTTTCCGAAACCGGTGTGGGAACCATCGCAGCGGGGGTCGCCAAAGGGTTTGCTGACATTATTATCCTGAGCGGCTGTGAAGGTGGAACAGGTGCATCTCCTGCCAGTTCAATCAAATACGCTGGTTTGCCAGCTGAGTTTGGAATTGCTGAAACCCAGCAGACACTGGTGATGAATAACCTGCGTGGCAGGGTCAAACTGCAGGTAGACGGTCAGCTGAAGACTGGCCGCGATGTGGTCATCATGGGCATGCTTGGAGCCGAAGAATTTGGTTTCTCAACGGGAGCGTTGATTTCGCTGGGTTGTATTATGATGCGCAAATGCCATCTGAATACTTGTCCTGCCGGGATCGCCACACAAAACAAAAACTTGCGCAAGAGATTCCTGGGCAGATCGCAATATGTGATCAACTACTTCCAGTTTATCGCAAGGGAAATCCGCGAATGCATGGCAGAGATCGGGGTACGCACCTTCGACGAGCTGGTTGGACGCACTGATCTTCTGGAGGCAAACCCTGAAGTATCTAACTGGAAGATGAAGAATGTAAGCTTCACCAAATTCCTGCACATGCCTGAGGAGTCAAAAATCTATCCGATACGCAATGTCCATCCGAACACCAAAGATCTGGACGATGTTCTGGATCGCACGCTGATCCGCGAGGCAAACAAGGCAATAAAGAGTGGTGAAAAAGTCTGGATCGGTCACAACATCAACAATGTGATGCGTACAACTGGTGCTATGCTCTCGGGAGAAATCTCAAAAAGATACGGAGAAGCAGGATTACCAAAAGATACCATCAATTGCACTTTCAAGGGTTCGGCTGGTCAGAGTTTCGGGGCTTTCCTGGTAAAGGGTGTCACTTTGAGGCTTGAAGGCGACTCGAACGACTATCTTGGTAAAGGATTGTCAGGTGGAAAGATCATCGTAGTTCCACCGGTAGGAACCACTTTCGAACCGCACAAGAATATCATCATTGGTAATACGACGCTTTATGGCGCCACTGGTGGAGAAGTATACATCAAAGGGGTTGCCGGAGAACGTTTCTGTGTTCGAAACTCGGGCGCGGAGGCTGTTGTGGAAGGTACCGGAGATCACTGCTGCGAATACATGACAGGTGGCCGGACCGTTGTACTGGGAACGACCGGACGCAATTTTGCTGCAGGCATGAGCGGTGGGGTGGCTTATGTACTGGACGAGAACGGCGATTTTGATTATTACTGTAACAAGGGTCTGGTGGAACTGAGTGAACTCGAAGACAAGGCTGATATTCAGGAACTTCAGGAGCTGATTCAGAAACATCTGCTTTATACGCAGAGTCCGCAGGCCGAAAAAATATTGACCAATTGGGAAGAATATCTACCAAAATTCGTCAAGGTAATACCGCTGGAATACAAGAAAGTATTGAATGAGGAAAAACTGAAAGAGGTAAAACGGAAGTTGGAGATGGCGGAAGACGCCCCCAACATCCGGGAATAATGGTGGCCCTCGCGGCCACCCTCCTCCAAAATAAAAAATTAATTTCGATTACAATGGGAAATCCAAAAGGCTTCATAGAAATAGAAAGAAAAATAGGCGGATACCGTCCGGTAAGCGAGCGGACAGGTGATTTCGGAGAGGTCGAGCAGACGCTGGATGATCAGGATCGCATCAACCAGGCCTCGCGGTGCATGGACTGCGGCGTGCCTTTTTGCCACTGGGCCTGTCCGGTTGGCAGCAACATTCCTGAATGGCAGGATGCGGTTTACCATGGCAAGTGGGAGGAGGCCTACCAGATTCTGACCAAGACCAACAGTTTTCCAGAGTTTACGGGCAGGGTTTGTCCGGCGCCCTGTGAGAAATCCTGTGTACTGGCCATCCACGATGAGTCGGTAACGATCCGCGAGAATGAGTGTGCCGTGGTGGAACATGCTTTCGACCTGAACCTGGTTCACCCGAACATTCCCGAAAAGAGGACAGGCAAAAAAATTGCTGTCGTGGGATCTGGTCCCGCTGGACTTTCAGTGGCCGATCTGCTGAATCAGGCAGGTCACACCGTGACAGTCTTTGAGCAGGATAATGAGATCGGCGGATTGCTCCGCTATGGCATTCCTAATTTCAAATTGAACAAGGGAATCATCGACCGTCGTCTTGAATTATTTGTCAAAGAGGGAGTTATCTTCAAGACCAACATCACGGTAGGTGAACATATTACCGAAAAGCAATTGCTGGAGGATTTTGACGCCGTCTGCCTGGCTTGCGGCGCGATGAAACCCCGGGATCTTTCCGGCACCCCGGGAAGAGAGCTGAAAGGCATTTACTTTGCCATGGACTACCTCAGACAGCAAAACAAGGTGGGCAATGGAGAGATTATTCCGGGCAGTTTACATATTCACGCCAAAGACAAGAAAGTTCTCGTTATCGGCGGTGGAGATACTGGTTCGGACTGTGTAGGAACGGCTATCCGCCAGAAGGCCCATTCAGTTATCCAGATCGAAATTCTGGACAAACCTTCAGAGACGAGATCTGAAGATAACCCATGGCCTTACTGGCCCAATACCCTGCGTACTTCCAGTTCACATTTAGAAGGCTGTGAACGTCGCTGGTCATTGAATACCCGTCGTTTTATCGGAGAAAATGGTGTTTTGAAAGCCGTTGAAGTTGTTAAGGTTGAATGGACGAATAACAAGGGGCAAATGTCGATGAAGGAGATTCCGGGTACGGAGGAGATCATCGAAACAGATTTGGTAATGCTGTCGCTCGGCTTTCTCTCTCCAGTTCATGAAGGTTTACTTGACAGCCTGAAAATAGAATACGATGCCCGCGGCAACGTTAAGGCCGATACCTTTGCCACCAACATTGACAAAGTTTTCGTTGCCGGAGATGCCACCCGTGGCGCCAGTCTGGTGGTTCATGCCATCCGTTCCGGCCGGGATGCCGCTTTGAATATCCATGAATTTGTTTCTAAGGCATTTACCGAACAATAGATTATTGCTATTCGGCTCTAATCCTTGATTATTTAAAGGCATTCGCCGAAGGGTATGTCCTGACAGCTCTAACCCTTGTTTCAAGAGAGAACAAGTTATAGTCAATAACCAGCAAGCAACGAAATAATTTTCTCTTTCAATGGTTGAAGTTCCGATTCAATGGTCGCCCAGATTATCTCGTCTTTGATTTGATAATAGCCGTGGACAAGAATATGACGCATCCCAATCATATCTTCCCACTCAATTGATGGATGATTTAACTTAAAATCCTTAGTCAATAAATAGGCCGCCTCACCGACAATCTCAATATTTTTTATAACGGCAAATCGAAGCATTTTATCGCTTCTGTATAAATCGAACGTTTTTTCCTTCGTAAATTCGAAAATATTATCAATGGCCTCAATCATATGATTAAGCCGTTCTTTATCCCTGGGCTTTTCTCTCATAGATCAAAATTTTATCCATTTCCGCACTACTTACAGCAAAAGGTCTCAATTGTCCTTCTTCAACTAAATCAACCTTTTTCCCAGTTAATTTTCGTAAGTCATTGATTATATGGACGTATTTCATTAAAGTAACCTTTGAATCAGAACTAAAGTTGACCAATATATCCAGGTCACTACTCCTGCTTTCTTCTGAACGGGCATAAGATCCAAATATCCAAGCCTTTTCAACCGGTTGGCTTGCAAAATATTGGGATAGTTTATTTACGATCGTTCTGTTCATGGACTCTTTTTTACAAAATTAACAAAATCAAACCACAATGGTTGATTCCGTCTCAATAATGAATCCAATCTCTTTCCGGATCGCTGTTGATAAATGGTATTTGCAGATCAGGATTAATCTCCAAGGCTTTTAAAATATCAGCGACTGCCATGGCTTGTTGGTCATAGGTATCTATTTTCGTATTATCTCTAGATATTGCCCTATAATAGTAGGCTTTAGAATTTTGGGGACTTATCTCAATAACTCTATTCAGGTCAGTTATAGCGCCCGGATAATCTCTAAGTCTTACCTTGGAAATTCCTCTGTTGAATAGAGCCGTTTCATCTTCTGGATCAATTTCAATGGCTTTAGAATAGTCTGCAATCTCGTCGGTAGTGTCGTTGAGTTTATTTTTGGCGAATCCTCGGTTGTTGTAAGTAGCGATATTGTTGGGTTCTTCTTCGATCGAGCGAGTGAAGTCTGTTACAGCACCCGCATAATCACGAAGGAGAAGCTTTTTGATTCCGTTGTTAAAAGAAAGGGATGAAGTCTCCATATTAGGCAGAGAATTTTCGAAACGAATGTAACAATAATTGAGATGAAATCAAGTGGAATTGATCAAGAATCGATCAAGGGTATGCAAAGTGCAGAAATTGATAAACATACTGATTTTTAAATGTTTAAATTATTCTGCAGCAATAATTTCCAGGCTGAAACAATTTTGATAGATAAACCTGATACATTGAGTTCCTTTTCATCAGATGAGGTGATCAACATCAATCTGTCACATTTGAAGTAGGAGGAAAGTTCAATTAATCCATCAATTTCCCTTTTTAAAGTGTCGGGGTTTTCGATACTCCAGCACACTTGGATCAACGCGATTACTCTATCCCTGTCGATCAAAATAAAATCACACTCTTTTTTACCCTTCGCAAAGTAAAGGCCCCTGCCAAACGGAGGTTGGTTTTGGTCTTTGTACACCTGATATTCAATGCGATAATCAATTATTTTAAAATTGTCATGGAATTCAAGACAATTATTAAATATTTGTCTTGAATTCCATGACAATTTATCATTCTTCCAATGAATCTTTGGAATCAATAACTTTATTTAGGTCAGTTATTGTATGGCAATATTCATCTCCAGTATTTGAAATTCCGGATTGTTTCGGCAAATATTTATCTTTGCTGTGAAAGTCATTTAAAGTCAATTACCATGGAACTACAATATATTACAGACCATAAAGGCCACAAAAGCGCTGTGCAATTACCTATGAATGATTGGCTAAGAATTCAAAAGGAACTGAAAGAGCTTGAAAGATTGCGTGAGAAGAAAGCCTTTTTTGAAGACCTAAAAGAGTCGGTTGAAGAGGTAAAATTAGCCAAAGAGGGCAAAGTAAAATTGCAATCTGCAAAAGGCTTCCTCAATGAACTTTAAGGTGAAACTATAGGCAGCTTTGTCAAATTCTTGTACCGATTCATCTTTGGAATTTCGTCTTATTTCAATTAGTTTCTGACCAAATTTTTGAATATTTTTGGCTTTCCAGAAATGGAATACCTTCGCAATTCCAAACTACTGCGATGCATTTATCACCGAATTGAAAAAATCATGACGAGAAAAAATCTGCTCACGCTTTTTGTTGCATTAACTATGACGCTGGTCTATGGTGGACTTTTTGCACAGAATAAACCGGTTGAAAGCGCCGACTATCGGCTTGCCGAACGGTTTTCGCCGGCTAAAATCAGTAAAATGGTTTTCAGTACCTCCGTTACTCCGAAATGGCTGAAAACCGGAGACCAGTTCTGGTTCCCTGATACAACCTCGGAAGGTGTTACATTTTACCTGGTCGATCTTGACAAAAGGACCAAAACACCCCTTTTCGACAACCATAAGATGGCTTCCATGCTGACGAAAATCACAAAGGATCCTTATGATTATCAGCATCTTCCCCCTATTAAACCTAAGTTTAAGAAGAATGATACTGTTTTTCAATTTGATGTGACCAGCAGTCAGGATGAGGAGAAGAAAAAAGATCAGGCTGCCGTCAAGAAAGATTCCCTTGTGACTGGTAAAGACAGTCTTGTGGTTAAAAAAGTTACAAAAACAGCCGCTGACAAGGAGAAAGAAAAGGTTAAAAAGAAGGTTTTTCACCTGGAATATAACCTAAAAACAGGTGAACTTTATGTCAACAAAGAGTGGAAGGAAGAGAAGGATAACCCCGACTGGGCCAGCATCTCTCCTAACAGCGAATATATTTTCTTTGGGCGTGATTATAACCTGTGGTGGATGGACAAGGAAAATTACCTGAAGGCAAAGAAAGATGATAAGGATTCTACCGTTGTTGAGCATCAACTGACGACCGATGGCGTAAAAGATTATAGTTACGGAGGAGGTTTTACAGCAGCAGACAATGACGATGAGAAGAAGATCAAAGAGGAGAAGAAGAAACGCAAGGGAGCTTATATCAGCTGGTCGCGCGATTCCAAAAAATTTGCATTGGTCCGGAACGACAGCAGGAAAGTTAAGGATTTGTGGGTTATCAATGTATTGAAGGATCCCCGCCCGGAGCTGGAAACGTATAAGTACCAGATGCCCGGAGAAAAAGAGGCACCTCAGGATGAACTGTGGGTTTTCGACATGGGCACGAAGAAAGGAAAGAAATTTGCGGTCGACCAATTCAAAGATCAGACGCTGTCCGTCCATAGAGCCAATCTCACCAACAAGGAGAAGCTGGAAGACTATGTTCCAAGTATTTGGCTGTCTGAAACTTCCGATAAATTATACTTCACGCGCAAGAGCCGGGATCTTAACCGGACGGATATTTGCACCCTTAATACAGAAACCGGTGAGACTAAAGTGCTGGTAGAAGAGCGGATGAATACTTACATCGAGACCAAAAGATTATTCACTATAAACGGTGGCAAAGAGCTGATTCACTGGTCGGAACGTGACGGTTGGGGCCATTATTATCTGTATGATGAGAATGGTAACCTGAAGAATCAGATCACCTCCGGTCCGTGGCATTGTGGGGAGATTCTGAAACTGGATGAGAAAAACAGGGTGCTCTATTTCATTGCCAATGGGCGGGAAAATGGAGAGAATCCATATTACGAGCATTTGTACAGGATCAACCTGGACGGGACTGGATTACAGTTGCTGAATCATGGCAATTTCACCCACGATATGGACATGAGTGACTCCTTCAAATATTTCGTAAATAATTTCTCCAGGGTCAACACCGTTCCAAAAACCGAGTTGCGGGACAATAAAGGAAAGCTGGTTATGGAGCTGGCAACAGCCGATTTGCGGAGTCTGTTCCAGGCAGGATATAAATTCCCGGAACCATTTAAAGCCAAGGCTGCAGACGGTATCACAGATATATATGGTGTAATGTACAAACCCTTCAATTTCGATTCGACGAAACTGTATCCGCTGATCGAATACGTCTATCCCGGTCCGCAGACAGAAGCCGTCAATGCGGCTTTCTCCAGCAAGATGGACCGCACAGACCGTCTGGCGCAGGTCGGTTTTATCGTGATTACTCTGGGTAACAGGGGTGGTAATCCAAACCGCTCCAAGTGGTATCACAATTACGGATATGGCGATTTAAGGGATTATGGTCTGGCCGATAAGAAATATGTAGCCGAAGAGCTGGCCGACCGGTACAAATTCATCGACATAACTAAGGTCGGGATCACGGGTCACTCGGGTGGAGGATTCATGTCGACCGCTGCCTTGTGTCAGTACCCTGATTTCTTTAAAGTTGCAGTTAGCGCTTCGGGGAATCACGAAAATAATATCTACAACCAGTGGTGGAGCGAGACACATCAAGGTGTCAAAGAGCAGGTCAGTGATAGCGGGGAAACACAATTCGTTTACGACATTGAAAAGAATTCCCAACTGGCAAAGAACCTGAAAGGCAAATTGTTACTGATGACTGGTGATATCGACAACAATGTGCATGCGGGAAATACGATAAGGATGGCGAATGCCCTGATTAAGGCCAACAAACGGTTCGACTTCTTTCTCATGCCAGGTCAAAGGCATGCTTATGGGGAATTTACTGAATATTCATTCTGGATGAGGGCGGATTACT
>DATCHD010000016.1:0-3139 GCA_036508555.1 Prolixibacteraceae bacterium | reverse complement strand
TGAATTGGATGTCAGACGGGGCAGTTATCCATTCGATTGCAAAAAAACTTACCAAAGCGCGGCGGTTCCGGGTGATTTCGCCTGAAGCAAGTGTTGAGCTTAATCTTGTTGACCCGCTTTTGTACCAGGCCGGCCTGATGGTGGCCAACCCCGCCGGGTTGTACAAGCCGCAAAAATAACAGAATGGTTTGAGCGGTATGCGACTTTAAGATGGATACCCGCATTCCACGTCATGTAATCACAAAAAACAACCTTTTCAGCCAGGATAAATTCACCATGATTATTTCTCCCACGCAGAGAGGCTGTGAAAGAATAGTCATTTAAAGGGTAGGAAAAATCCATGCCGAAGACCAAAAGTGTAAAAAATAGTCAACGGGGGTAATGAATGTCGATCGGAAAAAGTGGTTCCAGGTGGGATCGTATCTCCAGAACCTTTTTTCTGACACTCAAAGGGGTGATTTACTGCTTATACACTCACAAGCGGTCGGTTCATCCTCCTTACCAGACAATAAGTCTGAAAAGCAACCAATCCCATTATCTGTAGAACGCGTTTGAAGTTATAACAAAGCACAAGCAGACTCATCTCTGCCCTCACCTTATCCAAGCCGCGTAAGAGAAAATGGGTCCAGCCACATAACAGTTTGAGTGTTCCAAAAGGATGCTCACACAATCCGGATCGCTGACGCATCTTTTCAGCCCCGTCCTTATCCATTCGAACCCGATGAGCTTCGATAATCTCTTCATGTTCCCATCGAGCGATCGCACGGTATGACATTTTAGAGGACAAACATTGTCTATTTAATGGGCAGTTTTTGCAAACCGGCGTGGAACTTCTATAATGCCAAATACGCTTCCCTGATTTCTCAAAAGTGCTTTTATAAGTCAATATCTGTCCCCCTGGGCAATGATAGGTATTGGCCTCCTTGTCATAACGAAAATCATTGTGCGTAAAACGACCTTGCTGGCGGGTCCGGGCTAATTTATCCGGTTCGGGTACATAAGGTGTAATTCCGTTTTCCAAACATATCTTGATCTGCTGAACATTGAAGTAGCCCTGATCCTGTGTGGTTTCCAACTTATCCGCCCCTAATTCGGCTTTGGCTGCCAGACCCATTGGTGCTAATTGCTGTTCGTCATTTGCATCCTGAGTCACTTCATGGGTCACGATTAATTTGTATTTGGCATCCACAGCCGTTTGCACATTGTATCCGGCAGTCGTCCCACCTCCTTTTTTTAGTAACCGGGCATCTGCATCCACTTCCGCAATCTGCGTTTCTCCACTCTTTTCGAGCTGGCTCAATTGTTCCTGGCGTTTCTTCTGCCGCTCCCGCAAGGCTTCTAATTTCTGGGTCAATTCGGGCTCATATGCCGAGGAATCTCCTTCCCCCTGCTGATCGGCCTGGTTCATCTCCTCCAGATAACGGGCAATATCCTTCTCGACATATGCCAACGCTCGTTTTAATCGATCTTTTGTAAATATCCTTCCTTTGGCAACATTGCCTCGGAAGAAGCTCCCATCAATTCCCACTAGTTCGGCCCCAAACAGATTCACTTCTTTACATAGTTGCACGAAATCATGGTTGACCAGTTTCAGTGCCTTCAGATTATCTTTGCGAAAATCGGCAATCGTCTTGTACCCCGGACGAAGTCCTCCCATTAGCCACATCACTTCCAAATTACGCTGACATTCTGCTTCTAACCGACGGCTGCTGCGTACCCGATGTAAATAACCATATAGATATAATTTGAGCAATTCTTTGGGATTGAACGCAGGTTGTCCAGGTGTGACTTTGTCGTCTGTGTTCTTGAATCCCAGGGATTTAAGATCCAGGCTCTCCACATAACTATCGATGGCCCGTACCGGGTTATCTTCCCCAACATATTCTTCGATACTGGGCGGTAAAAGAAAACTTTGTTGTCGATCTTTCTCTTGTTTATATGGGCGTTGGTTCATGTTTTATCTCCAGGTGGTAATTCTATTTAAATTATACTTAACCTCGGAATTCTTTCACAGCCTCATTGGGTGAAAGAAAAAGTGGTTGAATTCATCTAACTTTCACACCTCTCGCATGTTAAAATTGAAGTAGATAAAACAGCAGCAGCGAAGAGGGACTTAATTGTGATCAATAAAATTGATTTTGTAGCCAGGAATCTGACGTCAAATGCAGGCCTATTTCTTCTACTCGAATATGCAAAGACCAATGGTATCTTTGAACTCATTGGCACAGACCTTGTGTTTGATAATGAATCAACCAAAAATATCAAGATGAATCATATAAAAACGATGCTCTGCGGACATTTTATCGGAATTGATAAATTGGAACGGCTCAAACTTTTGCAAGGGGATCCATTGATTAGCGAGTTTGATATTACAGTGAAGGAACCTGAAACGGTATCCAGGTTTTTAGGAAACTTCAGCTATAAAACAACTCAAATGTTCAAAGATATTTATTTCAAAGTCTTCAAAAAGCTACTTTCTAAGCATAAGCTAACATCCATCGCCATCGATATAGACAGAAGTGTGGTCAACGTAGAAGGCCATCAAGAAGGTGCAGCTAAAGGATATAATCCAATAAAGCTTGGCAACCTGTGTTACAACATCCAGTTTGCTTTCTGTGATGAACTCAAGGCATACATCACTGGTTTTGTGAGAAGCGGCAACACTTATACAGCCAATGGCGCAGCTGAAATGATCAAAGAAATCGTTGCCAATATCAAAACGGATGATTTAGAAATCCTGTTCCGAATGGACAGTGGTTATTTTGATGAAGACATTATTGAAACGATAGAATTACTGGGATGCAAGTATTTGATCAAAGCTAAAGAATATCCAACTCTTGTGTCTCAAGTAACCGATCCCCCCATTTTATTCGTGACAGGTGATGAGGGCAGGGAAACGGCTGAGCTTTTCACAAGACTAAACACGTGGAAAAAAGACAGAAGATTTGTAATCTCCCGGTTATTGAAACCAGAAAAAGAAAGGGCACAATTATCTCTCTTGGACGAAGACGAATACCAATACTTTTTCTTTGTGACCAATACCGAACTACCTTGCGAAAAAGTGGTCATTTCTTACGAAAAGCGTGGCAACGCTGAGAATTACATCAAGGAAGCCAAGTATGATATGGCGGTTGGACAT
>DATCHD010000015.1:0-39328 GCA_036508555.1 Prolixibacteraceae bacterium | reverse complement strand
TCATTTACAAGTTCTTCGTTTTTAAGTTCTTTTGCAAGTCCATGTAGCACCAAATAAATAAGAGTTAAGGTTGTAAGTCTTTGCTGTCCGTCAATTACAGTCAATTCTTTAATTCTTGACGCAGTGTAAACGTCATCATGGACATAGACGATGCTACCAATAAAATGAGCATTCATTTTTTTACAGGTTCCGACTTCGAGAATATCGTCTAAAAGTTGTTTGCATTGTCCTGTTGTCCAGTCGTAATTTCTTTGATAAACAGGAATTACGAATTGTGTCTTATTTGAAGATAAAAAGTCTTCTACTTTAGTTTCGTTTGCCTTCATATTTTAGTTTTTCAATCTGTCAATTTAATTATGTCATGGCGGTAGGATGCGGTCTTTTTTCAATGACGCCTAACACCGTAATAAACATAACCAGTTACGTTTATTTGCGCCTTAAGTGTATCTCTCGCAAGTCATAAGCATCTTGATAAACAGGTTATTAATGACTTATTTGCGCCTTTCATCTGGTTGTGTTTCTTTAAGTTGATTTAAATTTATGGTTATAATATCAAAGGAAACGATAAAAAAATGGATTTACAAATTTTTAATCAACCCAAGTTGGTGCAGATTTGCAATTAGGAATGTTTAGAAGAAATCAATTTGCGTTAAGCGTTTGACCAAAATATGATTAAAACTAAAATTATTCAGGTTCAGAACATTCCAATTACTGTAATTTCTGAGAAAGGCAATGATTTTATTTGCTTGACGGATATGGCAAAAGCGAAAGAAGGAGATGCACGTGCTGCAGATATTATCAAGAACTGGATTAGAACACGAACCTCATTGGAATTTATTGGTACCTGGGAAGAAATGTACAACCCAAATTTTAATGTGGTCGAATTTGACCACTTTAAAATGCAGGCCGGTCTTCCCTCATTCGTTTTAAGCCCCGGGCAATAGATCGAAAAACCCAATGCCATTGGAATGAAAGTAAGTGCAGGCCGCTATGGTGGTACTTATGCTCATAAAGATATTGCCTTTGAGTTTGGGTCGGCAATCAGTCCTGTATTTAAATTATACCTCATCAAAGAATTCCAGCGCTTGAAAACAGACGAAAGTGACCGCCTAAAACTAGATTGGAGTTTGCAGCGCACGCTTGCCAAAGTAAATTACCACTTACACACAGAGGCCATAAAAGAAAATCTAATCCCCAAAGAACTTATAAAGACAGAAGCTGCTTTAGTTTATGCCACAGAAGCCGATCTTCTGAATATGGCACTCTTTGGCAAAACTGCTGCAGATTGGCGAAACGAAAACCCAAAGACTGAAGGAAATATGCGTGATTATGCAGTTTGGGAACAATTGGTAGTGGTAAATAATCCTTAAATTCTGAAAATTCTGCTTCAGACAATTTGAGTCACGCACAGGGATTGTGTTCATAATTTTCTATTTTTAGCTGGTTATAAATTCTGAAAATTCATACAACTACCATGCAAAAACTTACTATTCTTCTGATCGTCTCTTCACTTCTGTTTTCGAGTGCAAACGCTAAAAACGGAAACAAAACACAGCATTCTGGCGGGCAGCAATCCGCGGTAGCCTCTCCGAAAAATACTGGTCCGGCACCCGATTACAGCGATCTGCAATATTGGGCAGCCTCTCCCTTTAAGGACGATACCAGCGACAAAATCCCCGACTTCCTGAAGAATGAAGTGAGGGATACACGCGCAGATGTGTTTTTCATCCATCCCACCTCCTATTTCGGAGAGAAAAAGGGCTCACCCTGGAATGCTGATTTGCGGGATACTGCCGTTAACAACAATACCGACAACCTGTCGATCAGGCTTCAAACTACCGTTTTCAATGGCAGTTGCCGGGTTTTCGCTCCCCGCTACCGGCAAGGCAACATGGAGGCGTTTTATGTTTTCAATACACCTGAAGCCAAAGCAGCCTTCGACCTGGCCTACCAGGATGTGAAAAAGGCATTTCAATATTACCTGGAACACGACAACAAAAAGCGTCCAATTATCATCGCCTCCCACAGCCAGGGATCGCTGCATGCCATCCGGCTGCTACAAGAGTTTTTTGACGGGAAACCTTTGCAAAAACGGTTGGTCTGTGCCTATATTATTGGCTATCAGATTAAAAAAGATGCCTTTAAAAAACTCCCGATAGGAGAAAGAGCCAACCAGACCGGCTGTTTTGTCGGATGGCGCACTTACGCCAAAGGGGAGATTCCCAAAGGGGCCGCCGCCGAAAACGGGAATGCGGTTTGCGTTAATCCGCTGACCTGGACTACCGCTGGGGAGTGGGCATCCCCCGAACTGCATCTCGGGATCATGAACAATTTTGAGACGATTGTACCTCATACCGTTGGAGCAGGCATTGAGCCCAATACCAAAATTCTCTGGATAGATACCGCGGAGGTTTTGGATGCGAAAAAGAAGAATATGACCAATTACCATGTCTGGGATTACAATCTTTTCTGGATGAATATCCGGCAAAACGTGAAGGATCGCATCGATGCATATCTTGCAAATTAGTTCTAGAACGAAAGCAAACATTGCCAGATGAACATGTTCCCGAACGAATCGACCTCTTCCCAAATTTGTTTCACCAGTGGTTCATCTCCCGTAATGGAAGGAATCTCTTTCCGCTTCTCTTCCCACGGAATACAAAGGCCAGGTTTTACTTTTGACTTCATGTGTCCGGCCATTCCGTAATCAGCAGGGAAAGCGGTCCCGGCAGCCGGACTGTTTTGCGCGTCCACATCAAGCAATGGGGCAGAGCCACCTGAGTAGACACCATATTCCCGTGTGAAGTCGGTCAGAACATGCATATTTTCGATGGTGGCATCGTTCTGGATGATGGCGCTCGCATCCATGATGTAACCACCATCGCGAGACACTTCGTCAATCACTTTCTTGCAGCGCGAGCGGATTTCATCTGGCGTTCCGTAAGAGAGCAGGGTGTTCGGAATTCCTCCGCTCAAACAAAACTTGTGACCAATGGTCCGGTGCGTCCTGAAAATATCACCGCTATCGACATGATAAACGATGCTTTTTTCGGGTAGTTCGGCAAAACTTTCGAGGTGGTGGTTCCAATTGCCTTCGGCATAAAAAAGTGTCTGGTGACCATTTTTCCAAAGCTCTTCAATAATGGGGCGGACAGTTGGCCAGTAATGCGATTCAAACTCGCCTGCCGAAACAAAGGGAATGCAACCGCGGTGCATCCAGTAGCCAATAGGAACCTGCTTCAAGGGATCAGCTGAAGTAAGTGCCACATTATACAAATGGGGCATCAACGCTTCGCAGGCTTTCCTCACTTTTTCGGGTTGAGTCATCATGTCCATTGTCAATCCAAGGTAACCCCGTAATTTATCTCCCAGAATATCGAACGGTGCCTTGAAAATACCATTAATCGCCGATACGGTCCCGCTTTCGGTCCGCAATTTTTCCACATGCGGACCATAGGCATTGAAATAATTGAGCATGGCCATACCCCCTTTCACCAGGGCCAGGTTGTTCCGGTAGCTGGTTGCAGTTCCCATCGGTGAAATATCCGCCGAAACCCGAGGCAGCCATTTGTTGTACAAAAAGGCTGTCGGATCGTCGATCAGTTCGTCGTACTCATCCTCTTTCATAAACGACTTGCCTTCTTCGGGTTCGCGGTACTGAAAACCATTGCCTGCCGGGATATCGATACCGGGAATGCCGTAATAGGTGAGCCCGATAGCCTGTGTCAGGCCGGTCCAGACATATACCATATTCGATACCACGGCGTCCCAGTCGAAGCCTGCAGCACAAAGGCGGGCTGCCTCAAAGGCACGGTTGTAATCGTGCACCACATCCTGGCAAGTCATACCTGCATATTTGGCTGTAAACTCAGCCACAAAAGGACGAATCGGAATGCGGTCGGGCTTTTCGTTACGCATAGCCGTGAGGTAACGACTGAGGCGTTGTCGGTAAAGTTCTTTTTTGGAATTCATAAGCAACGTTGAATTGGCTGATTTGATATTTAAAGATATCAAAAATTCACTTGCTGATGCAGATTTCCTTGCTGATGCAGATTTGCAATCTGCATCTGAGGCAGTACTTATTCGGTTCGGATTGCAAATCCGAATCAGCGGGTCCACACCAACTGCACAGTACAAATATTGCATAACTATTCTTTGATTCTTTTCGTCATCATCCCTTGGTCTGATGCAAATTTTTGCAGCCTGTCCCCAGCATCCGCGGAGACCTCCAGGCACATTCCGCACTCTGTCGAATACGGTCGGGGCACGGGTATCACCCTCACCGGCACTTTATTTTGCATGCACCAGTTGTCCGCCAAAATAACCTGACGGATATTCTGGAACAGAAATATCTCTTTACCTTCCGGCATCGTGAATCGCTTTAGCCAGATAATTCAGCTCCTCCGGCGTATGGTAAGGAGATAAAGAAAACCGGCAATCCCCGGTAGGGAAAGAACCAAGATGCCGGTGCGCTAATGGTGCACAATGTAGTCCTGCCCTGCATTCAATCCCAAATTGTTCATAAAATCTTAGTGCCAGTTCTGAACCGCTCAACGACTGATGCACTACTGAAAACAACTTCCCCTGATTGGCAAAATCAGCGGCACAACGAACAATGTAATTTCTATCCCGCTTCACTTCTGCGAGCAATGAAGAAAAATCATCTCTGGAATGTTGCGACACGGGACGGTTCTTCATGGCAGCATTTAATCCATGGATGCCAGTGATGTTGGGTGTCCCGGCCTCAAAACGGTCGGGCACAAAAGAGGGCATGGAAAGAGAATCAGATCCACTGCCGGTACCACCAAAAAGCAATGGCTCCACCATTTCAGGATGCCTTATAAATGCCCCGCCGGTACCTGTCGGGCCTAACAACGATTTGTGTCCGGTGAAAGCCAGAAAATCCACTCCCCACTTGTCTACTTCAACAGGATGCTGACCCAGCGACTGACTCGCATCCACCAGCAAAGGAATCTCCCCGATCGCCTTCTTCACCTCACCGGGAGATTGTGCCATGCCGTTCACATTGCTCATGTGACAAATGGCGACCAAAATTGTGTTTGGCCGAAGTTTTGCAGCAATCTTATCCACCAGAATCCTGCCGTCCGATTCACTCTCCAGCTGCTCCCATTCGATCAGTCCCAGCTGACGCATATGCTCCAGCGGCCGCGCAATCGCATTGTGCTCCATGGCCGATGAAAGCACATGACCTCCCTTTTTACAGATTCCCTGGATTATCAGGTTCAGCGCCGTGGTCGCATTGGCCGTAAAGATGATCTTACCGGCGTCAGAGGCTCCCATCAATAATGCCAGCTGATCGCGGCACTCCTCTACAAGCCTGGTAGACTGCAGGATACGCGGATAGGCAGAACGGCCATAAGTCCCCCCCGTCTCATTCAGGTGTCTGCTCATTGCCTCCGCTACCGCGGAAGGTTTAGGAAAACTGGTCGCGCAATTATCGAAATATAGGTTCATCAGAAATTAAATTTTAAATGTTTCCGGTCCCTGAGCGCAGTCGAAGGGCCCTTCGACTGCGCTCAGGGACCGGGCAGGAATGTTTGAAATGTTTGCGCTGCGCGCGTTTATGGTCTCACAACGTGCCCGGCTTTTGCCATCGTTTCGGTAACAGAGAACATATTGGAGATCTTTCCAACTGCCAGCATTGCTTTCAGATCGTAAAAATCAACACAAGTACCGCATACCAATATCTCAACTCCCAACTCCTCAAGTGTCTGCAAGGAATTGATGACCCCCGAATCACGTGTTGCCAGTTTCACCCCTGAATTGTAGAAAACTACGTGGGTCGGCAGTACCGGCTGTTCGTTCAAAGCATTCAGAAACCCCTTCATCAGTATAGTGCCGAGTTGAGGATCCCCCTCTCCCATCCGTTCGCTGCTCACAACTACAACATATGCCGAAGAACACACTCCGGCATCAATTCCGGCAGGTTCCTTCGAAACCACGCCTGGGATAGCCCGATTAATCACTTCAATCCTGAAAATCCCCCCCTCCTCGGTGCCGGAGGGAGACAACGACTGATCCTTCAGATAAGTCATAATATTCTGAAAAGCCGTACGGTTATCACACTCAATCTTCAGGGGCTCACCGGGCTGACTATTTTTTAGCGCCTTCCTTGTCAAGATCAATGGTTGCGGACAAAGCAACCCTTTCGCATCTATAATTTGCATCTTTCCAAAATTTGTATTTTAACTTCTTCAAACATTACCCTTCGACTGCGCTCAGGGACCGGAACTCAGGGACCGGTGTTCATTCCGTTTGACGCTCCAGCGGATTTGCAATCCGTTGGAGCAGTGTTTGCCAGCGGTGACGCTGATATCCCTCGTTTGCAACGAGGGATTCCTCTCCTAAAACCTGATATTTCGATCGGCGAATTCGGCTATCTCCTTTGCTGCCTGATCTGGAATATAAGAACTTGGAACAAAAGAAATCATCTTCGTATCCCGCCTGGCCATGCTGAAATCATAGGATTTGTCGTAATAACCGAGGGTGATCTCCACTACTTTCCGGTAATCTCCGGCATTAAGCGCTTCCAGGGCATCCTGCGTATCCTTGCCACCCAGGCGTTTACTGATCTTTTCGACGCTTATTTGCAGTTCCTCAGCGGGAAAGTCAGCGTAGTCGCGTAACAATCTTTCAACGCGTTCCGATTTGGGCGGATCGATGCGAATGGCCTGACAGCTGTTCATCTGAAGAAACAACTCATTGAGGATGGAAACTTTGCCGATGGCCTGACTTTCGCCCTCCACCCAGATGGGTTTGGAACGGTCAAATCCGACGATCTTTTCGAAGATTAAGTTGGTAAAATGCTCCGTGTTTGGCTGTGGCGGCTGCCCGATTCCTCCAAAACTGGATCCACGGTGATTAGCAAGTCCCTCCAGATCCAGTACCTGGTGTCCTAAAAAAGACAGCTGATGCAAAATCTCAGTCTTGCCCGATCCCGTCGGTCCGCTGAGCATGATTAATTTTAATCCGTTAGCAATTAGCTCCCTGCAGTATCCCCGGTAGGCTTTGTAACCACCTTCGAGCAGATATACCTCCCGTCCGGCAGTAGAAAGCAACCAAGCCATGCTGTTGCTGCGCATTCCACCCCTCCAGCAATACAGGAAAAGCGGCCCGGCAAATTTGGCAGCCTTCAAAACGAATTTCTTAAGTTTGGGACCCACCAGTTCCAGTCCTTTTAGAACAGCCTGCTCACGCCCCTGTTGCTTGTATAGGGTTCCAACAACGACACGTTCCTCGTCACCGAAAAGCGGAAAAGAAATAGCGCCCGGCAAATGGCCTTCATCGAATTCAGCAGGCGTACGAATATCCAGAACGACATTCCCCTTCATTCTTTCAATAAACTCATTTGCTTTCAGTGTCACCATCTTCGCCCTTTTTTATCCGGCAAATTTAACCCAAATTGCTGGAATTATTTTACTTTCGCTGAAAGCTCCAAGGTACTGCGGACTCGCCGGGGCGAATCTGCGTTTTATACTTAAATTATGAAAAATCTCTTACTGATTGTTCTCTCGTTAGCCTGTTCCCTGACGCTCTTTTCCAGGGATCCAAAACCTGTCAAAAGTCTGATAGCCGAAGGTTCAACCATAACAAAAGCCGGTAGCGGTTACATTTTTACCGAAGGTCCTTCTGCTTCGCCGGATGGCCGTGTATTCTTCACAGATCAGCCCAATAACAAAATTGAAATATGGAACGAAAACGGCTCTATCACCAATTTTGTCACCTCCTCAGAAAGAGCCAACGGCACAAAATTCAACAATAAGGGCGAGCTGATCGCTTGCGCGGATTTGCATAACAGACTTGTTGTCTTCTCCATGGACGGTCAGCACCAAACCCTGGCCGAAAATTTCGACGGTTTCGCACTAAATGGCCCCAACGACCTTTGGATCACACCGGATGGTGGCATCTATTTCTCCGATCCCTATTACTTCCGTGAATACTGGGAAACCGGTCACAAAGAAGTTCAGAAAGTCCGCGGAGTCTATTACCGGAACCCTGCCGGAAAGGTCATCCGCGTCATTGAAGATTACAAACAGCCCAACGGTCTGGTAGGTACCCCGGATGGTAAGATATTATATGTCAGTGATATTAATGACAAAAAAATCTGGAAATACAACATCAACAGCGACGGAACGCTTAGCGGCAAGACCCTCTTTGCCCCCGAGGGTTCAGATGGGATGTCGATTGACAATCAAGGTAATATTTACCTGACCAACAGTTGTGTTTCTGTGTATAACCCCAAAGGCGAAAACATCGCCAGAATAGTAGTTCCCGAACTACCTTCCAACCTCTGCTTCGGCGGAAAAAAGAAGAATATCCTCTTCATCACGGCACGGACATCCGTCTTTACCCTGAGAATGAGGGTCAAAGGGATCTGAAACTGCGACCCCTATCCTTTTACGTAAGAAGCTGCTGCCAAGAAGTCATAACTCTTCTGGACACTTTCAATGGGTGTAAAATTATACCGCTCAACTTCAACAAACCAATCTTTGATGCCAATAGAATAACCCTTTTCAAATATGGTTTTGAAATCCAGTAAGCCGCTCTCACCAATCTCTTTCTCATCCTTGATATGCAGCAGCGGGAAACGTTTCGGGTATTTATTCATGTAATCGACCGGAGAATAACCGCCCTTCATCACCCAATACACATCCATCTCGAAACATACTTTCTTGGGATCAGTATTGGCAATCATGAAATCATAAATGATCTGACCCTCAATTTTGGTAAACTCGTGATTGTGGTTGTGGAAGCCAAACTGCATCCCGGCCGCAGCTGTCAAATCCCCGACGGCATTGAAATAATCCATCTGAACTTTCAACTCATCCAGTTTATTAGGCCATTTCATACCCGGTTTAATCATATATTTCATGCCTGTCTTTGAGTGATCTTCAACGGCCTTTTTCCACCAATCCATAACGGTATTGTGCGTTTCTTTGGTGTAGTTTGGTCCGCCGAGATGGCAACTATTCAGCCTCATACCTAAATCGTGCACTCGTTTTGTGAACTCATCAGGAACCATTCCATAAATTTTCCCCGCATCGTAGGAAGCAGTTTCGAGTGAATAATAGCCCATATCAGCTGCTATCTTAAGTGTTCCGGCAGCATCCTTGCCCATATCATCACGAAGGGAATAGAGCTGAAGTCCGACTTTCTTTTTCTTTTTGCCTTTTGGGAGGGCAGCTGTTACCATGTTGGCACCAATCATACTTCCTGCTACTACCAGAGAAGTAGTCTTAAAAAAATCTCTTCTGTTCGTCATTGTTATATGTTATTTAGAATTTTGTAACACGTAAAAATAGTTTTTATTTTTCTTCTTGACAACAAAGGCCACCCCATTAATGGAAGCAGCCTTGTGTCAAAGTAATTTAACCTGTCTAAACTAAAAATTCGCTGTTAATAAGACGCCAGTTTTGCATTATTGTTACACCTCGACAAAAAAAAAATTTGAAAAAAACCGAAATATGGTTTTCTAAATAAACTGGTTACTATCTTTACCACGCGTAAAGATTCAAATTACTAATTACATTACCATGAAGAAGTTTTTTAAATACCTGGGATTCACCTTGCTTATCCTATTAATAGGACTGATTTTCTGGTGTGGAAACAACCTGAGAGATCAGCATCCGGATTATCAACTCGACCTGAAAATCCTTAACAATGCTCCTTCCCGGCTCCAAGCCGGATTTGCTGCCTTCCCGATCACGGCATCCGTTCCCGATAAATGGGATGATAAAAACAAAAATGCGGAATTCGACAAAGGAGAAACTTATACCGATGGGAATGGGAACGGTAAATTCGATCCGGTCTGGATCGCCGGCTTTGGTAATAACAAACCCGCCAACGGAATTCACGACGACCAATGGGCCAGGGCAATGATTATCGATGATGGGAAAACCCGCCTCGCCATCGTCGTGCTCGACGCTATTGGATTCATAAACAATGATGTGATTGACGTCAGAGAACGGATTTCAAAAGAGGCCGGTATCACCTACGCCATCATCACCTCCACCCATACCCATGAAGCAGCAGACCTGCTTGGAATCTGGGGAAAGAGTCCCTTTGAGTCAGGAATCAATGCAGCACACATGGAATATGTTAAAAATCAAGCAGTAAAGGCGATCGAGACAGCCGCGAAGAATATCCGGCCTGCCCGGTTTTCTGTTTCCCAAGATCTTACCGGAGCTGAACCATTGGTCATCGATACCAGAAAACCTGATGTATTTGACTCCGGCCTGCGCATGATCCAGGTCCTCGATCAAGAAACCAATAAAACGCTAGGCACCCTGATTTCCTGGGGCGATCATCCGGAAACGCTGTGGAGCGATAATCTTCTGCTTACTTCAGATTTCCCTCATTACGTAAGAGAAGGTATTGAAAAGGGTGTATTTAAAAAGGACAGCCTGATGAAAGCCGGGGTTGGTGGTGTGGCAGTATATGCCAGCGCGGCTGTTGGCGGATTAATGACAACCCACCCGAGACTTACGGTAAAAGATCCCTTCACCGGAGAAGAATTCAAGGCTCCCACCTTCGAAAAAGCGGCAGCCCAGGGAAAACAACTGGCTTACCTTGCCTTGAAAGCAATGGAAAAACCTGAAGAGATCATCGATTCAGCCGCCATATCCATTGTAGCGAAAACCTTGCCTTTAAGACTTGATAATAACATGTTCAAATTGGCTTCCATGATGGGAATCATGAAAAGAGGCATGACGGGCTGGATGAATATGAAATCTGAACTGGCAGTCGTGAAAATCGGACCCATTTCACTGGTAACAATCCCCGGTGAATTATACCCTGAAATTTTAAATGGAGGAGTTGAATCTCCTGAAGGTCAGGATTTTAAAATTGCACCGGTGGAGGTTCCTGCCATCAGGGAGATGATGCCTGGTAAATATAAATTCATGTTCGGGCTTGCCAACGACGAAATCGGATACATCGTTCCTAAAAGCCAGTGGGACGAAAAGGCACCTTTTACCTATGGAAAAGAGGGACGTCCTTACGGGGAAGTCAATTCACTCGGACCCGAAACGGCCCCGACCATTCACAAAAACATCAAGGCTATGCTGGAAGAATTGCGCTGAGGATTTTATGCATCTAAAGTTTTTTCGATATGGAGTCCATCATCGGGACTACTTTCTTCTTATCCGAAAACCCAGTGGCTCCGAGAAGATAATTGCCTTTCCACCTCAGAAATACATTTCCGTTAAATGGATCTTTGAAAAGGAAATCTCCTTCAGCAGCTTTCTTTATTTTTGACTCAGCATAAGAGGCATATTTCGTGACGATCTGTTCAATGGAAGCAGCATCAGCTCTTTCAACAACAAACAGGGTAATCTCCTCGCCTCCGGTATTGTATTTCGCCCGCACAGCCGAACCTAAAAATCCCAGTCCCATGAATTCGGACGGGATATATTGGCAAGTGTTGGCAAGCTGATTTTCCTTTGGAAACAAGCCGACGACTTTTGGATATTCCGGCTTGGCACACAAGGTTTTGGCGAACTCTTCGGCCAACGCTTTCAGAGAAAATCCGGATACTTTTTCGAGCTGCATGCCGTTCATCTTCACATAGAATTTCCCGGTTGCGAAAGTAAAAGTGGTCGCATCTCCATAACCTTCCAGTCCGACGGGAACGGTCTGGGCCTTCGCCGATTTTTCATTGCTGTAAATACCCCAGGCGTTCAATGGACTAACCATATCATAGACTTCAATGGTCAATTCAGTCCCATTATTGGTCCAGCTGGCCACCTTCAACGACTCAAACCCAAAACTTAAATAAAATTCTGCGGCACCATCAATGTGCTCAAAAAGATTATCCTTGTTAAAACTCAAAATCTTACCATCCGATTTCCAGGCAGGAAGCTGAGGAAAGGCAAAATCTTGGGAGCGCACGCAAAAGGAAATAAAAAAGAGACCTGCAAAAAGTAATTTTTTCATACCAGGAAGCTTGTCGGAACCATCTTTATGCGGGCAATATCGGTAATGCGCTCCCTGACGTCGAATCCGTTCGGACAAGCAACGGTACATCCCGGACAACCTTCACAAGGATTGTAGGAAAGGTTTAATTGCGCAACTGTAGTTTGTGCCTTGGCAGGATAGGAATAGCCGTAGTTGTACATATAAGAGCGCATAAGATCAGGAATCGGCAGGTTTTTGGGACACTGACCGGAGCAGGTCAGACATCCGTGACAATACAGACCGGTATCGTTCATTGCCAGCTGTAAATCACCTCTTTCCTGATCATCCAGATTATGGTTGAGGGCAACTTGCCAATTTTCCTTCAACATTTCAAAGTTCGTGAGACCAGGTATGGAGGTGTGAATAAGAGGATTAGATATAGCCCACTTCAATGCGGCCTTGCAATTAACTGGTTTCTTCCTCTCCTTATCCAGGAAACCGCCAGCCATTATCTTCATGGCTACGATGCCAAGTCCGGCGTCATTGGCACGCTGAAGCGCTTTCTGCAGCTCCGCGTCATCTTTCAAACGGAAGTTGTAAGACGTAAGTACAACATCATAAAATTTGCTGTCAACAGCTGCATTTATTACCTCAGCCATGTTGATGTGCGTTGAGCATCCAACAAACCGGGCTTTCCCACTCTCTTTTGCTCTTCTGAGGGCTTCAAGGTATCTTGGATCCAGCGTGTAAGCCCTGTTATCACATACATGCAGATAAAGAATATCTACATAACTCATCTGCAACCTTTTCAGGGATTCTTCAAATTTTTCGAGAAACTGCTCTGTCGACATACCTTCCTTCGGAGGATGAATCTTGGTGGAAATAATAACTTTATCTCTTGGAATATCTTTGAAATAGTTTCCAACCATCTCTTCATTACGGCCTTCCTGGTAACTATTGGCAGTATCAAAATGCCGGATCCCCAATTCATAAGCAGCTTTCAAGATATTGGGATTGTCTGCCTTCATCACACCCATGCTGACGATGGGTAATTCGATACCTGTATTCCCTAACGTCCGGTAGATAATCTTCTTTTTCTTCTTCTCTTTTTTCTTTTTCGCAGGAATAGCCTGCAAGGCCTGGGCCGTCATACCTACGGTCGCTGTCGCGCCTAATAGTAGAAAATTTCTTCTATTAAAAATTGTATTTGCCATATATTCAATCGCTTAGTGTTTTTTGCCAGAATGAAAGTATCCGTTACATAAAGCATCGAAAAGTAATAAAAATTTCTTTCTAACAACAGCCTTCGACCTGCTTCCTGATTCCGTATTCTCTATCTTCCTGGGAAAATTCCTACCTTTGCCGGGTTATGGAAAAAATTTACGACGTTATCATTGTTGGAGCCGGACCTGCAGGCATTTTTACCGCCTATGAACTTACCAAGGAACGCGATGACCTCAGCATTCTAATGCTCGAGAAGGGCAGGGACATTTACGAGAGAAATTGCCCGAAACCTACCAACGACGGGACCTGTATCAATTGTAAACCATGTTCCATCACTACTGGTTGGGCAGGTGCAGGAGCCTACTCCGATGGCAAACTCTCACTTTCGCACGAGGTGGGAGGGAACCTGCCAGATTATATTGGCGTCGAAGCAACCAGGGAGATGATCCGCTATACCGACGACATCTACCTCCAATTTGGGGCAGATGCCGATATTCATGGCCTTCACGAAACTCCTGCCATGCGGGAGGTTGGCAGAAAATCTATCGAAGCCAACCTGAAACTGGTTCATTGCCCGGTGCGTCATCTGGGTACGGAAAAAACACAAGAACTCTACCGCACACTCTTCCATCATCTTACTCAAAAAGGCGTTGAGGTAAAATTTAATTTGCCTGTAACCGAGTTTGTTATTGAAAATAAGGAAGTTACAGGTGTCAAAACTACCGTGGAAACTTATAACGGGAAACATGTCGTGCTGGCCATCGGTCGCGAGGGATCCGACTGGCTCATGAAACAATGCGCCCTAAAAAAAATCCCGACGGAAGTGGGAATCGTGGATATAGGCGTCAGAGTGGAATGCCGCAACGAAGTAATGCAAGAAATCAACGATAATTTCTACGAGGCCAAATTGATCCATTATACCCGCACCTTCGACGATAAAGTTCGTACTTTTTGCTCCAATCCCGGCGGCTTCGTCTCTTCCGAATATTACGACAACCACCTCGCCGTGGTGAATGGCCACAGTTACAAAGACCTGAAAAGTGAAAACACCAATTTCGCGTTGCTGGTCTCCCAAAAATTTACAGAACCCTTCAATGCTCCAATCGAGTATGGCAAGCACATCGCCCGGCTGGCCAATATGCTCACGAGAAATAAAATTATGGTCCAACGCTTCGGCGACCTGATCCGTGGAAGACGTACCACCACCGACCGGCTTTACCGGAATAACATCGTACCCACCCTGAAAGATGCTGTGCCCGGCGACCTGAGTCTGGTGCTCCCCCACCGCATCCTTTTTGATATCATCGAGATGATCAAATCGCTGGATAAGGTCAGTCCCGGGCTGGCGAGTGACGAAACATTGCTCTATGGCGTAGAGGTGAAATTTTATTCAAACATCGTCAAAGTCGACAGCTCCTTCCAGAGTCCTGCCGTAAAA
This sequence comes from Prolixibacteraceae bacterium, assembly GCA_036508555.1. Classification (GTDB taxonomy): domain Bacteria; phylum Bacteroidota; class Bacteroidia; order Bacteroidales; family Prolixibacteraceae; genus CAINVV01. The sequence goes on along the minus strand of DATCHD010000015.1, from coordinate 24,750 downwards.
AATCTCTTTTTCGGCGGTGACGGAGCTGGCATCACCCGCGGACTGATGCAAGCCTCCGTGAATGGCGTATTGATAGCTCGCCAAATATTAAGTACCCCAACCAAAAAACCATGATCAAACCCGACATCCGCAAAGTATTGGAAGAAAAAGTTCTCGTCCTCGACGGGGCGATGGGAACAATGATCCAGCGGTACAAATTTTCCGAGGAAGACTTCCGCGGAGAACGTTTCAAAAACTGGCCCTCCTCGCTCAAAGGCGATAACGATCTGCTCTGTATCACCAAACCGGAGGCCATCCGGGAAATTCATGAGGCATTCCTGGAAGCAGGTGCCGACATTATTGAGACCAATACTTTCAACGCCACCTCCATATCCCAGAGCGACTATGGCATGGAGAATTTTGTCCGCGAAATCAACCTTGAGGCTGCCAAAATAGCCCATGAGGCTGCCGAAAAATTCTCAACACCCAATAAACCCAGGTATGTCGCAGGCTCCATCGGTCCTACCAACAAGACCTGCTCCATGTCGCCCGATGTCAACGATCCGGGTTACCGCGCCATTTCCTTCGATGAACTAAGAGTTTCCTACCGCACCCAGGTGGAGGGCTTACTGGATGGTGGTGTCGACCTCCTGCTGATCGAGACCATTTTCGATACCTTGAACTGTAAAGTCGCCCTGGTGGCAATCAACGAAATATTCGCGGAGAGAGGGATGAAAATTCCTGTAATGATCTCGGGAACCATCACCGATAAGAGCGGCCGGACCCTCTCGGGCCAGACCATCGAAGCCTTCCTCAATTCTGTCTCGCACATCGATCTGCTCACCATCGGACTAAACTGCTCATTCGGAGCGAAAGACATGCGCCCATACTTGGAAGAACTTAGCAGGAAAGCCCCGTTCTTCGTCAGTGTCCATCCCAATGCCGGATTGCCCAACCAGTTCGGAGAGTACGATGAAACGCCCGAGGCAATGCGGCAGGAGGTTGCTGAGTTTACCGGCAACAGAACCGTCAACATCATCGGCGGCTGCTGTGGAACAACCCCCGAACATATTCGCGAACTGGTAAAATTGGCCGCAAAATCAAAACCGCACCGCAAATCCCATCCCGAAAAAATTACCCGGCTGAGCGGACTCGAACCCCTGACCGTCGGCAAACAATCCAATTTTGTCAATATTGGCGAACGGTGTAATGTAGCCGGTTCTATCAAATTTGCCAGATTGATCAGGGATGGTAAATACGACGAAGCCCTTTCTGTAGCCCGCGAAATGGTTGAGGGCGGGGCACAGATCATCGACATCAACATGGATGATGCCATGCTCGATGCGAAAAAAGAAATGGTCAGATTTCTCAACCTGATCGCCTCCGAACCGGATATTTCAAGGTTACCCATCATGATCGACTCTTCTAAATGGGAAGTGATCGAAGCCGGACTTCAATGTGTACAGGGAAAGTGCGTCGTCAATTCAATCAGCCTGAAAGAAGGGGAGGAGCGGTTCAAATTCCACGCACGCAAGATCAGGGATTACGGGGCTGCAGTCGTGGTAATGGCCTTCGATGAACAAGGTCAGGCAACGACTTATGAGAAGAGAATTTCTATCTGCGAAAGAGCCTACCATATCCTGGTCGACCAGGTCGGTTTCCCCGCAGAAGACATCATTTTTGACCCTAACATCCTGACGATAGGAACGGGGCTGGAAGAGCACAACAACTACGCCGTCGACTTTTTCAAGACAACCACCTGGATCAAAAAGCACTTGCCTTACGCCAAAGTAAGCGGCGGAATTTCCAATGTTTCCTTCTCCTTCCGGGGAAATAACAATATCAGGGAAGCCATTCATTCAGTCTTCCTATACCATGGCATCCGCGCCGGACTGGACATGGGAATCGTCAACCCGGGTATGCTTCAAATCTATGATGAGATCCCGGCCGAATTGCTGGGACTGGTAGAAGACCTTGTCCTCAACAGAAGACCGGATGCCACCGAACGCATGCTTGAATATTCGGAGAAAAATAAATCAATAGACGAAAAGCAGGAGAAACTGGAAGTCTGGAGGGAATTGCCCCTGACAGAAAGAGTAGAACATGCCATGGTAAAGGGTGTTACAGATTTCATCGAAGATGATGTCCGCCAACTTCTGCCCCTTTATGACTCCCCGATTAATATCATCGAAGGACCTTTGATGGACGGGATGAACAAGGTCGGGGATCTCTTCGGATCAGGAAAGATGTTCCTGCCCCAGGTAATCAAATCGGCCAGGGTCATGAAAAAAGCGGTAGCCTGGCTTCAACCTTATATTGAGGAGGAGAAAAAATTACAGCCGGGTAAAGTTACGGTTCGAAAGAAAATTTTGCTGGCTACCGTTAAAGGTGATGTGCACGATATAGGTAAGAATATTGTGGGTGTTGTGCTGGCATGCAACAACTATGAGGTAATCGATCTGGGCGTCATGGTCCCTTGCGAAAAAATACTTGAAACTGCAGAAAAAGAGCAGGTCGATATCATCGGATTAAGTGGATTAATCACTCCGTCTCTCGAGGAGATGGTTTATGTGGCAAAAGAGATGGAAATGAAAGGCCTGAAAAAACCATTGCTAATTGGTGGTGCTACGACCTCCAAGATTCATACAGCAGTCAAAATCGCCCCCCAATATAGCCAGACAACACTTTATGTTAAAGATGCCTCCCGGTCGGTTCAGGTAGTGGCCGAACTTTTGTCAGGATCCCCCGACTTCTTAAATGCAACTTTACAGGAATATGCGGAGCTTAGAAGAGTTCACAGCGCTAAAAAGCCCAAAGAATACTGGACATTACAGGAGGCCAGAAAAAGGAAATTCAATACTGATTTTGTTAAATACCCTGTCTCAAAACCCAACTTCCTGGGGGTAAAATATTTTAATGACTATCCCCTGGAGGAGTTGAGAAAATACATCGACTGGACCTTCTTCTTCCTGGTATGGGAATTCAAGGGAAAGTATCCTGCCATACTAAACGATCCCGATAAGGGGGAGGCTGCCCGCCAGCTTTTCGAAGAAGCGAATCAGTTCCTGGATGAGATCATTTCGAAAAAGATGATCCGCGCGAACGGAGTGATCGGTATCTGGTCCGCCAATGCGGTAATGGATGATATTGAACTCTATACAGACGAAAGTCGGTCTCCTTTGTTGAGCACATTTCACCAGTTGCGACAACAGGAGAAAAAACAGGGCGCCACAGCGCAACTCTGTCTGAGTGACTTCATTGCACCAAAAGAAACAGATATTGCTGATTATTGCGGAGCCTTTGCCGTCACTGCCGGGATCGGTGTATCCGAATTGGTGAAGAAATACAAGGAGGAAAATAACGACTACAAGGCTATCATGCTGGAGGCACTTTCTGACAGGCTCGCGGAAGCATTTGCAGAGAAATTACACGAGGATGTCCGGAAAGATATTTGGGGCTACAATAAGTTTGAGAACCTTACTCCAGAGGAGCTTATTGCCTCAAAATATCAGGGTATCAGGCCAGCCCCGGGCTATCCGGCTTGCCCGGAACACTCTGAAAAAGAGACCATCTTCAAACTACTGAAAGCGGAGGAATATTCCGGGATTTCTTTGACAGAGAATTTCTCTATGTATCCGAATGCCTCAGTTTGCGGGGTATATTTTGCACATCCTGAATCCAGGTATTTTGGCATTGAAAAGATAGGAGCAGACCAGATAGAAGATTATGCAACAAGGAAGAAGGTCCCGATAGAATTTGTCGAGAAATACATCCCATCTAACCTGAATTATGATCCTCAAAAAAAGAGGTGAATCTGTTTCCAAAATTGTATATTTAACTCGGAATTTTATCTTCAACTTTATTTTTGTAGAATGAAGAACACCAATTACTTAACAGAAGATATCAGCTTAGCAGGTTTCCGGTTTTTCCAGTCCCTTACCGAAGATGAGATGAAAAGCCTGAACAACGAAAAAGTTTGTACTGCCATTAAGAAAGGGGTCGTTCTGTACAAAGAGGGAAGCCGCCTGACGGGTTTTTACTGCATCACCCTGGGAATTGTCAAAATTTACAAGACCGGCATTGACGGGAAAGAACAGATCATCCGTTTTGCCAAGAAAGGTGATATCATTGCTTACCGATCTCTCTTAAGTCAGGAATCTGCCTGCACTTCGGCCAAAACCATCGAAGATTCCTCGCTGTGCCATATCCCATATAAAACATTGCTTAGTCTGATCGAGCGTAACTGGAAATTCTCGCTCGCGATGCTTAAAATAGTTTGTGCTGAATTGAAGGAGGCCAACGATTACATCACGGATATAGCGCAAAAAACTGTAAGGGAGCGGCTCGCAGAAGTACTTCTACTGCTCAAACAAGAATTTGAGCTCGATGCAGATAAAACGCTTCAGATTTCACTTACCCGCGAAGAACTCGCCAACATGGTGGGAACGGCCACTGAATCTATCATTCGACTCCTCTCAGAGTTTAAGCAGGACAAATTGATTGATCTTCAGGGTCGTAAAATCAGAATAATCAATATCCAGGCCTTAACAAAAGTAGCGAATCTGACAAAATACTGATACCTACAAAGTTCCGATCCATTGCTCCGGATCCAGTTTGTCATATTCGTGCCTGAGTTGAAATTTCAGGACTGTCTTATTGTCGTCTTCCTTATCCGTAAAAACTGTTCCGATGTCCTGTCTGGTATCCACTTTTTGACCCGCCTGGACAGAAACGCTGGCCAGATTGGAATAAACCGAAAGGTAACTGCCGTGCCTCAAAATTACAGCCCAGTTTCCCCCGGGTATCGCAAGTACCTTGGAAACCTCTCCTTTAAAAACGGCACGTGCCTTGGCACCCGATTGGGTGGTGATGTCTATGCCTGAATTCCTTTTTATCACATGTTTCAACACCAGATCCGGATGCTCCCCGAAATGATCCGTGATCAATCCCTTCTGAAGCGGCCATGGAAGTTTCCCTTTGTTCTGTGCGAAATCGTCAGATAGCTTTGCCAGCTCAGGCGATGGCTTTGATCCGGGTACTTTTGCGGTTTTTGAAGCTACTTTTCGAGCCTCTTCGGCAATACTCTTCTCAATCTCTTGTTCCAACATCTGGGCGATCTTCTGCTGACTTTCAAGCTTCTTCTTTAAATCCTTTTCCTTTTTTTGCAGGTCAGCATAATATTCCTTTTGCTCAGCCTTCTGCTTTGAATATATATCTGATTGACTGATCTTTGAAGAACGCAATTGTTCCTTTTCTGACTTTCTGTCGTTTAAGTCAATCACCATGGTACCTAACTTCTCTTTTAAAGAACTTATCTCCTTAACCTGAGTCTTACGGTAATCGGCATACTGCTTCATATAAACAAAACGTTTATAGGCCTGGTTGAAATTTTCAGATGAAAGCAAAAATACCAGCTGGTTGTTCTGGTTCTGATTTCTTCTGGCATATCTGATCATTGCAGCGTAACGATCTCTAATTAACTGAAGATCTGCATTTAGTGAGTCAATATTTTGGTTGCTTCTCACGATAGTCGAATCAAGATAGGCCAATTCATAATTGATATTGGAAATCAGATTTTCTTGCAGGCGAATCTTCTTCTCAAGAACAGAAAGCCGGTTAATAGAAGTTTTAGCGTTCTGGTCAGTCTCCTTCAGTAAATGATTGATGTATTCAATTTCCCGGCTGGTCTTTTCCTTTTCCTTTTTTAATTCATTGATTGATTGGCCATAAGAAGTAAATGCCATCAGGAATAATAGCCAGGTTAAAACTATTTTTTCGATGTCAGACTTCATATTCCTCAATTCAAGAATTAATATTTTTGAAACTCTTCCCGTTTATACTTAGACGGAATAACAAAGCCAAAATCCGTTTCATCGTCTATGGAAATTTTGGACAATTCAATCTGCACTTCCAATTTTTTCTTGCCGGATACAGATAAATGTATCGTACCCGGAAACCATTTTGTTCCTAATTCCTTGAACTCAGAAAACTCGATAGTAACTGACATTTTTGTGTTCAAATCATTGAATACGATCTTCCTTACCACAAAAATATCCGGATCTATATAAATATTATGCTTGACCAGGTGCTCTTCTTCATTTCTTTGCTTGAACCGCTCAAACCTGTTTTCGTTATTCGAAAACTTCTTAAACTTTCTCTCTCTGATTGAAGAAATTTTATACATATTTTCCTCGATAGCCATCGTATAATCCTTAAATGGATTGTCTATTTGATCCTGTTTAATGGATTGAATATGATTGCTCAGGATTGACTGTATTGTCTGATAATCTACATCAGTCCCGGCTAGATCGTTGATACTCTGAATGGTGCCCGATATTACAGCACTGCCAATATGCTTAACAACACGGAAGGAGTCCTGGTCAATTTCAAGATTACCTACCGGAACTGTCAGTTTCTGAGCCTTTACCTGTATTATGCTATCCTTTTTAATTCTATATAATCCCCTGATCGAAAATGTATTACCATCATTATTGATGTTGAGTCTGACCTTTTTTACAGATAACGTATTGAACTTAACTTCATTTTCGCGGACCAATCTGACTGCACGTCTGACACTTACCGGTTTTAATTTTCGTTCAATAACAACTTTTTCTACGTGTTTACATCCCGCAAACAGGAGTAACAGCACGCCCAATAAACTGATATGTAATAATTTAAGATTCATCAACCTACTCCTCTTCTGATTCAATATACGCAACTTTCTTAATTTTTAATGGCAAAATTTTGGATTTATTACCCATTTTCAGCGATTTTTCCCATTGTTGAACCGCCTTATCTTTCTGATTCAAAAAGAACAAAATATCTCCATAATGCTCTACCAAAACAGGATTCTCCTCCGAACTGCTCGAAAGCGCTGATTCCATGTAGAATTTGGCTAACTGATAGTCCTTCTTCTTGAATAATACCCAAGCATAAGTGTCAAGATAGGTGGCATTATCCGGATTATTCTTGATAACCAGATTACTGAGCCTTTCTGCAACATCAAGTTTAAGAGATTTCAGCGAAAGGTAATAGGCATAATTATTTAAAGCAAGGTAATTCTGCGGATCTATTTCCACTACTTTGTCAAACCAGCTGAATGCCTTTTCATAATCCTTAAGTTTATAATACGCTTCTGCCCGATAAGTATATACCTGTGAAAGCAACTGCGTTTTATTGGTTGAGTACGTCTCGGCCGAGTCCAACACAGCAAAAACATCTATGTAATTTCCCTGCTGAATCATAGCGACGGCATCCAGAATATACAAAACAGGCTGCTCTGGAAAATATTTTATCGCCCTTTTACTGTCATAACTCAAAGATTTCCAATCCAGTAGATCGTTGTCAATATATAGCAAACGCTCCCAGTAGGCATAGTTACCCTTATTGATTTCCACCACCAACCGAAGTTGTTCTCGGGCCTCTTGGGTAAGCTTTTTACCAAGAAAATACTCTGCAAGTAGTGCTCTCGGCCGTTCATCGTCTACATGCTTGTCTATTAAGATATTGATAAGTTCCAGCCGTTGATCATCAGTCAATTTTTGTTCTTCAGACTGAAGATGAAGCATATACATTTGCACTTTGGTTTCGATCTCCAAGGTGGAATTCTCAAAACCGGACTTCAAATGTTCATACGACTTTGCATAATCCTTTGCTACCTGATAATAGTTGGAAAGCGAGAATTGAACGAAACCATCATCCGGTTTTAACTGTAAAACTTTGTTGTAATTTTCCAAAGATTTATCCATTACACTGTCAGCCAAAAACATATCTGCCAATAAACCAAAATATTTAGACTCAGTCGGAAATTTTGCGGTCAGATTCTGAATCTCCAGGTAAGCTTCCTTTTTCTTTCCCTGCTTTACATAAATAGCCTGCTTTCCAAGAGAAATTGGCTCAATAACCCCCCACTTCTTTTCAAGTTCATTGTAAAATGCCAGCGCCTCCACCTGTTTTCCTGCCAGGTTCAACATCTCTGCCCGAAAAATTGGATAATCCGTATTGTCAGGTGTCAATTCAGATAATACGGCGAATGTACCGGCTGCCTTTTCATAGAGTTTATTCTGCTGATAAATCTTGGCCAGCAAAATCTGGTAATACTGATTCTTTGGTTGCATTGAAACGGCTTTTTCCAGCATCAGCATGGCACTCTGAAAGTCACCTCTGACCAGATGAATGTTGGCAATTTCGTAAAGAGAGGTTGAAGACGATGGATCAATTTCAAGGCATCTTGAAAAAATCTTTATGGCTTCTTCGACATTACCAATTGTTCTTTGCTTGATTCCTTCAATAAATAAATACTGAAACTGCTGTTTCTGGTCGTCCGAAAGTAAAGAAAGACCCTTACTCTCTTCTTCCGGTACTGCCTTGATAATTGCTTGCTGGGGCGCTTTACAGGAAACAAAAAGAAGAAAGAGAAGTGCGGCTAAAGAAAAAATATTATTTATATTACTCATTATTAGTTTATTAAAAGCATTAATTAGTGCTTTCCTGTGTGACCAAAACCACCTTCACCTCTTTCACTTTTATCCAGCATATCCGCTTCCTCCCATTCAACCTGTTTGTATGGGGATATTACCATCTGAGCAATCCGCTCTCCATTGTTGACAATGAAATCCTCCTGGGATAAATTGATCAGAATGATCTTGATCTCTCCTCTATAATCTGCATCAATTGTTCCTGGCGAGTTAAGCACTGTTATACCCTTGTTGATCGCAAGTCCACTCCTCGGACGTACTTGTGCCTCATAACCATCAGACAGCTGAATATAAAGTCCTGTAGGGATTATTTTCCTTTCAAGAGGACTCAGAATCACCGGTTCTGATAAATCGGCACAAAGATCCATTCCGGCAGATTGTGCCGTGCCATAACGTGGCAGGCTATTTTTTGATTTATTTATAATTTTTACCCTCATCTAAACATGTAACTCTTCAAGTCGAATACATATACCCGACGATTATCGTGTTATTCAATGTATTACCCAATTGAAAATGGTCCTTAATTTGCCATTATTCAGCGTGCATTTTCAATCGGCTAAGATATGAAATACCCATGAGGTATTATTCATACCAACTGAAAATGATCAATCAACATCCGAACGCTTCGGCAATAATCTCCTTAAATCAGATTTTTCCTGATTCCATATATAAAGTAAGAACAAAGAAAAAAGGAGCGTCTTGAAACTGTATTTTAAAATAAACCCATCAATATTTATATTCATCTCAATGATATACAATGAAATAGCCACTAGAAAATAGGCTCCAATTTTCTTGAGGTTATACTTTACAGGGAAATATTTTTGCCCGTAATAATAGGAGATGAGTGTGGTAATCAGCGAAGAGACAAAAAAAGCGATGGCAGAAGCCATGTAACCAATTTTGGGAATAAACAATATATTGATAAACAATGTTATTAGACCTCCGATAATCGAAAACGTTGCCCCAAAATGCGTTTGATCTGTCAGCTTATACCAGAGCGACTGTGTATAAAACATACCCATAAAAAGATTTCCCATCAGCAACCAGGGAACGATTTTCAATCCTTCAAGGTCGTGGTAGCCCAATTTGGAAGAACCGATAAAATATTTCAGAATATCAACATAAAATAGTACGCCAATAAAAATCAACAACCCAAATATGACGAAATAGTTCATAATCACACTGTAAACCTTTTTGGATTCCTCGTTTTTGTAATGAGAGAATAGGAAAGGTTCGAAAGAGAATCTGAATGCCTGTATGAAAAGGGTCATCAGAATGGCAAGTTTACCGTTAGCTGTATAAATTCCCAGTTCAGACATAGGAACTTTGCCATTGGCTATCAACTCCGGTATTAAGATCTTGTCAATGTTCAAGGTAACCATCCCGGCAATGCCAACTATCAGAATAGGCCATCCGTATTTTAACATTTCCCTTAGCCTGCCGAACTTAAAAACAATCTTTTTAATACTCAGCTCGGGAAGGAAAAGAAGCAAGGTAACAACAGAGGCAATTAAATAGGAAAGGAAGGCATATCCGATACCGATCGACGGACTATAAAAGAACCTGAGAAATGATTCGGGATTATGTGCAAGAACCCTGGGACACAATAAGATCCAAAACAGATTTAAAACGATGTTAATACCAATATTCGACATTTTAAAAACGGCAAATTTAATTGGTCTTTGCTGTAACCTTAATCTTGCGAAGGGTATTGCTGTGATTGCATCCAGGGCAACTGTTATTCCCATCCATACTATATATAGATGCTGCTCCGGATACCCTATCCATCCTGAAATTTGTCGGGAGAAGAGCGAAATTATAACCACGAAAACAATAGAGGTGACAGAAAGAGCTATCAGTGAAGTGCCGAACACTTCTTCGGGTTTTTTACTCTTACTGGCAAAACGAAAATAGGACGTTTCCATTCCATACGTAAGAAATACCTGTAAAAAGGCAACATAAGCCAATAAATTTCCAAGGATTCCGTATTCACCTGTGGGAAAAGTGTAGGTGTAAATAGGGGTGAGAAGTAGATTCAAAAACCTGCCAACAATACTTGGCACACCATAAATCATGGTATCACCGGCTAATTTTTTTAGTGCACTCAAGTCAGAATATTTTTATCATACCAACAACAAAGATAATAACATCATCAATCCTTGCTCTCCTTACAAAATAAGATTCTATTTTTGTTGATATTTTTTTATAATACATAGCATTGCAATGAAGCGAATATCCCTTTCACTATTGACAATATTGTTTACACTCATCCTGCTGATGAACTGTGCTCAATCAAATAACCATTCCAGACGACCGGTAACCTCTATTCAGTGCGAACCAAAAAGAAAAAACTATAAAATGGGAGAGGTATTTCAGGTGAACTTTAATACCAAACTGAAGGACGGTGCGCTCAACAAAATAGAAATATCTGTGGATGGTAAGCTTGTAATAACTTCAAAAAATTTAACCAATACCCTCAGCTTTAAAACTTCAGATTTTGGCGTTGGAAAACATATTTTAAAAATTTCTGCCCTAAAATCTGACGGAATTTTAGGTGATAATTATGAAGAAATTTTAGTTACTTCTGATGTTCAACCTGTCAAATATACCTACCAGATTGTTGCTACCTATCCACACAACATCACTCATTTCACACAGGGGCTGGAATTTCACGACAACATGCTTTATGAAGGAACAGGTCTGGAAGGATCTTCCTGCATCTACCGACTTGATCTCAAAACAAGCAAAGTATTAAAAGAGTATAAACTTGAAAATCAATATTTTGGAGAAGGTATTACCATCCTGAATAACAAAATATATGAGTTGACTTACAAAAATGATATCGGTTTTGTTTATGATATCAACACATTTAAAATACTTAATACCTGGAAATATAAATCGAAGGAAGGGTGGGGCTTAACAAATGATGGTACTTCATTAATCATGAGCGATGGTACTGAAAATCTCTATTTCATCCATCCTGAAAATTTTCAGGAAATAAAAAAAATACAAGTATGTAATGAACATAGTGTTGTAAAGAACCTGAACGAACTTGAATATATAAAAGGTGAAATTTGGGCTAATATTTGGACAACTGATAATCTGGTTATCATCGATCCTAAAACCGGAAAAGTTACAGGTGAAGTTAATTTAAGTGGATTGAACGGCTCTATTCTGCAAAATCAAAACGATCAGATTGATGTTTTAAATGGTATTGCCTGGAATCCTGTTACAGACAAAATTTACGTAACAGGTAAGCTTTGGCCAAAATTATTCGAAATTAAGTTAATTAAAAAGTAAATTAGAAGAGAGTTCCTGTACTTTCATCCAATTTGCTTTTCCCTAAATGACTGTAAGCTAAATCAGTAACCTCTCTTCCCCTTGGAGTTCTTTTGATAAAACCTTCCTTTATCAAAAATGGTTCATACACTTCTTCTATGGTACCGGAGTCTTCCCCAACGGCCGTGGCTATGGTAGAAATGCCAACAGGTCCTCCTTTGAATTTATCAATAATGGTAGATAAAATTTTATTGTCCATTTCATCCAATCCAAAACGATCTATATTGAGAGCCTCAAGGGAATATTTAGTAATATTAATATCAATTTTTCCATTTCCCTTTACCATGGCAAAATCCCTGACTCTCCTCAAAAGGGAATTAACGATTCTGGGGGTACCCCTGCTTCTTCTTGCTATTTCGTAAGCAGCATCATCATTGATTGAAACATCCAATATTCTTGCTGATCGCTTCACAATACCTGTAAGAATATCAATATCATAATATTCCAGATGACAAGTTATTCCAAATCTTGCTCTCAGGGGACGAGTTAATAATCCGCTTCTGGTTGTAGCCCCTATTAAGGTAAAGGGATTTAATTCAAGTTGGATGGATCTTGCACTTGGTCCTTTATCAATAAGAATATCGATACGAAAATCCTCCATAGCTGAATAAAGGTACTCTTCAACCACAGGACTCAGCCGATGAATTTCATCAATGAACAAAACATCATTCTTTTCAAGATTAGTTAAAAGTCCTGCCAAATCTCCTGGCTTATCCAAAACCGGTCCGGAAGTCAGCCTTAATTTGACACCCAATTCATTAGCAATAATATTGGAAAGAGTTGTTTTGCCTAATCCAGGCGGACCGTGCAGTAATACATGGTCCAATGATTCATTTCGCATCTTTGCTGCCTGAACGAAAACCTGTATATTATCTATAATCTTAGTTTGCCCAGCAAAATCATTAAACTTTAAAGGTCTTAATTGAGTATCTAATTCATTTTCCAAATTTTCATCATTAAGACCTCTTAAATCAACAAATTCATCCATTCTTTAATCAATTTGAAGTAAATTTTATTATTCAAAAGATTTTATTATTTCAATAAACTTATAGGAATTAAATGGTTTCTCCATTAAATAATCCATGCCATTTTCCATACATCTTTGAAAATCATTGTTCAAAGTATTTGCCGTGAAAGCAATGATTGGGGTATGGCCTCTGGATTCATCTTCCCTTTCAAATTTTCTTATTTCAATTGAAGCCTCATATCCGTCCATAATAGGCATCATTAAATCCATGAGAATAACATCAAATTTTTGTTTTTTAAAAAAATCAAAGCCCTCCTGTCCGTTGTTGGTCACAGTTACAATACAGTTCAGCTTGGATAAATTGATGGTTAATAATTTTTGATTGAGCAAATTGTCCTCAACAAGGAGCACTCTTAAATTTTCTTTAATTTTCATTTCAGGTATCATCAGTAAAAAGGGAATTTAAATTAAAAGGAAATTTTGACTAAGCCATTATGCAAATTTAGGAATGGTTATTATAAAAAGGGATTTATAATAATCAACGAGTTTATATTAATAATTAATTTTTTTACAAGTTAAAATTTTTATTCTAATTATATCATGTTAATAATGTTGATAAATATTTAAATTTTATACCAAATTTTATTTTTTAAAAGATACTCAAATTTTATTAACTTTATAAATTATTGAAGAAGTGATTCATAAGATCTTATTAACATTATGTCAGTTTTGGATATAAACTTTAGTTTTCTTTCGCACGTGGTAATATTTAAGTTAAATATAATTTCATTTTTTTTAGATAAATAGTAAGGATGAATAGGTGTTTTTTAATTATAATGATTATGTAAACTTGTATTTATTTTTTAAGTAAATTTTTATAAACAGTTATTAACTATTATTTCAATTAATATATGATTAAAATTGCTTTGGCATCTGATCACGCTGGTTTTTATCTTAAAAATTTCATTATTGAATATTTAAAGTGTGAAAATATTGATTTTGTTGATTTTGGATGTTTTTCTGATGAGAGTTGTGATTATCCTGATTACGCACATCCTTTGGCATTAGCTGTTGAAAATGATTCAAATTTAGTAGGAATTGTTTGTTGTGGTTCAGGAAATGGCATAAATATGACTGTTAATAAACATCAGGGAATAAGGTCGGCTATTTGTTGGAATAAGGAAGTTGCTGAACTGGCTAGATCTCATAATAATGCTAATGTTTGTTCTCTTCCAGCAAGATTTATTTCAAAAAATGAGGCTTTGGAAATTGTGAAAATATTTTTCAAAACGGCTTTTGAATATGGAAGGCATTTACGGCGAATAGAGAAGATTCCTTTGTTATCTTGAAGTAATTATTATTTTGTAAATGGCAGGTTTGTACCTTCATATCCCATTTTGTAACAAAAAGTGTCTTTACTGTGATTTTTTTTCAGGAAATCAACTTTATCTTATTGATAATTACGTAGATGCTTTGATAAAGGAGATGAGTTTACGGCATGAATATATAGAAGATTCTTTTCTTGATACGATATATTTTGGAGGAGGGACGCCATCTTTATTATCAGAAATTCACTTAGCCAAATTATTTAGTAGTATTCATAAAAATTTTAGAGTACGTAGTGATGCTGAAATTACTATTGAATGTAATCCAGAAAATATAAATATGACTTATGTTGATTATCTTTTTTCTATGGGAATAAATCGAATTAGTCTGGGAATTCAGTTTTTAAATAACGCAATATTAGAAAAATATAATAGAAATCATTCTAAAGAAGTAATATTTGATGCTTTAGAATATATTGAGAGATCTTCTTTTTCAAATTTGTCTGTTGATCTTATCTATTCTGTTCCTGAGATTGATCAGAAAGAAGTATCACTCTCATTGAATCAACTTTTTAATTACAATATAAAGCACGTATCAGCTTATAGTTTGACGATAGCAAGTGATACACAACTATTCTGGAAGATTAAAGCTGGTATATTTAAAGAGAACAATGAAGATCAATTTCTCTCTCAATATCAAGTCATCTATGATTTTTTGGTAGCTAAAGGTTTTAAACAGTATGAGATTAGTAATTTTGCTTTGGAGGGCTTTTATTCAAGACACAACCTTGCATATTGGAATCAAATTCCATATATTGGCGTAGGTGTTTCTTCTCATAGTTATAATCATAAATCCAGGCAATGGAATCATAAGAATATAAAGAAATATATTCGTGATCTGAGTGGATCGGAAGGAAATGTTTGTTACGAGGTTGAACAACTATCAAATAATCAGATATATAATGAATATATAATATTAAAGTTACGTACGTTTCAAGGTCTTTCTAGAAACTTTATTTCCAGCAATTTTGATTATAATATAATCAATCACTTTGATACAAAAATGAAACTTTTAAAAAATAGGGGTCATTTCATTTTTGAAAATGATTTGATTATTCCTAAGGAAAGTGATTTGGTAATTTCTGACTTCCTAGCTGATATATTAATGTATTAAAGGTGAGATAATTAGCTTCTCTCACAAAGAACAATAGTATTTTTTTAAGTTTTTATTAATACAATTATGAGCATTCAATTTTTTAAAGAGGATGTAAATTTTCCGACTTTAGATTTTTTTTTAATCATAAGGGTTTTGAAGCAGACTTTGCGAGCAAATAAGTACAAATTGGGAGATATTAACTATATATTTTGCAGCGATGATTATTTGTTGCAATTGAATAAGCAATTTTTGGATCATGATTATTATACGGATGTTATTACTTTCGATTATACTGAAAAGGGTTTAGTCGGTGGTGACATTTATATTAGCATAGATAGGGTTAGAAATAATTCTGAGACTTATCACCAGTTATATGAAACTGAATTATTAAGAGTAATTTCGCACGGTTTTCTTCATCTTTTAGGGTATAATGACAAAGATGTTTCAGAGATTCAAGTTATGAGATTAAAGGAATCAGAATTGATTCAAAAAATGGGTTCATTTTTCTGAAACTTTTTGGGCAGTAATTACCACTTGTTATCTAAGATTGATATTTCATGAATACAACATTTAAATATAATGTAATTGTGGTAGGTGCAGGACATGCAGGATGTGAAGCTGCCAACGCAGCAGCAAGATTGGGTTCGAGTGTTTTGGTAGTAACGATGGATTTGAACAGAATCGCGCAGATGAGTTGCAACCCTGCTGTGGGTGGAATTGCGAAGGGACAAATTGTAAGGGAAATTGATGCATTAGGTGGAATGATGGGTAAAATTACGGATAGGAGCACCCTTCAGTTCAGAATGCTTAACCGTTCCAAAGGACCAGCAATGTGGAGTCCAAGAGCGCAATGTGATAAATTCAAATTCTCGGAATATTGGAAAAATGAACTTCAGGATAATGTAAATATAAGTTTTTGGCAAGGAGCGGTGGTTGAATTGATCATTGATGATAATCGGGTTGAAGGTGTAAAGACAGATGTGGGAGTGATTTTTTTTTCAGATACGGTCATTTTAACTAATGGAACATTCCTAAATGGTTTGATGCATATTGGTCAAATTAAAATGCAGGGTGGACGAATTTCTGAACCTGCATCTTATGGTATTTCTGAGCAATTAAAAAATTTGGGTTTCAGGGTTGGTAGAATGAAGACAGGAACTCCCCCTAGAATCGATAAGCGTACAATTAATTTTAGCATGTTGGAAGAGCAGGTGGGGGAAACAGGTAAGCAATTTAGTTTTTATTATAAGAGAGAATTTTCTCTTCCAATAATGAATTGCCATATTACTTATACCAATGATCTTGTGCATAAAGAATTGGAAAAGGGTTTTAAATTTTCACCCATGTTTGATGGAACTATTAAAAGTTTGGGTCCAAGGTATTGTCCGAGTATTGAAACTAAATTGGTCATATTTGCAGGAAAGAATTCTCATCAGTTATATTTGGAGCCAGAAGGAGTTGACTCTATTGAGTATTATTTGAATGGGTTTTCGACTTCTTTACCATTTGAAAATCAGTTAGAGGCAATTAAGTTGATTCCTGGATTGGAGGATGCTAAGATAATTAGACCTGGATATGCCATAGAATATGATTATTTTGACCCCACACAGTTAAATCACACACTCGAATCAAAATTGGTGTTGAATCTATACCTGGCAGGTCAAATCAACGGAACAACTGGTTATGAAGAGGCTGGTGCTCAGGGTTTAATGGCGGGCATTAATGCACATCAGAAATCTAATAATTTGGAGGAGGTAATTTTAGAGAGAGATCAAGCATATATTGGAGTTTTAATCGACGATCTCGTAACCAAAGGTGTCGATGAACCCTACAGAATGTTTACAAGTAGGGCTGAGCATCGTTTAGTTTTAAGGCAGGATAATGCTGATGAAAGGTTATCTGAAATTGGGAACAGAATAGGATTATTGCCAGATCATTTTTATAAAAGGTTTTTGGTAAAATCACAGTTGGTAGCTGATGTTTTAGAACAAATAGCTAAAATTTCTTTATTACCTGAACAAATCAATAATTACCTTATTGAAAATTCTTCGACTCCCGTCAAACAAAAGGTAAAACTAATTAGTATTATCAGCAGGCCACAGGTTTGTTTGCATGGTGTTTTGATGCGATTACCGTTTATATTTGGGAAGTTGGGGAGTATACCGGACGATATCTTTGACGAAATCATTGAAGCCGTCGAGATTAGAATTAAATATGCTGGATATATTACCAGGGGAAAGGCTATTGCTGGTAAATTAAACAAATTAGAGAACATTATGATTGAAAATAGGTTTGATTATTCAAACATACAATCATTATCAACTGAAGCGAGAGAAAAACTAAGTAGGATAAATCCCAAGACAATTGGTCAAGCACATAGAATTCCCGGGATTTCGCCAAATGATATAAATGTGTTATTAATTTTATTGAGAAGATGATGTTCCACGTGGAACAATAAATAAATAGATATGAGCATTACACTGGAAGAAGTAAAAAAATCAATTAGAAATGTTCCAAATTTCCCTAAAGAAGGGATTCAATTTAAGGATGTTTCGACAGCATTTAAGGATAAGAAAATCTTCAAATTTATTATTGGAGAGATTAAGAATTACTATGAAATGCACAGAATTACTAAAGTCATAGGAATTGAATCCAGGGGATTCATCCTGGGAAGTTCTTTGGCAGTTGAATTGAACGCTGGATTTATTCCTATTCGGAAGCCGGGTAAATTGCCTTCGGAAACCTATAATCAATCTTATGAATTAGAATATGGGTCAGATGCTTTGGAAATTCATACAGACGCACTGGATGAAAATGATGTAGTTCTTATTCATGATGATCTTTTGGCCACAGGTGGAACTGTAAATGCAGCTATTGACCTGGTTAGAAAATTTGGGGTGAAGACCGTTTATGCTAATTTCTTTGTAGAATTGGATTTCTTAAATGGTCGTGAACGGATAAGAGAGGATGTACCAGTTTGGTCCTTAATTCATTTTTGATAGTTACATGCCATCGTCTTAATGTGAGCTGGAAATTGTTCGTCACGCAATAAACAATTTGGATTTTGGGGATGAAAGCAGTGGTTCTAAACCAGATATTGGAGGCAGTTAAAAAATTACCAGCTAATCCTGGAGTGTATCAATTTTTTAACGAAGAAGATAAAATTATCTATGTTGGGAAAGCAAAAAATCTCAAAAAGAGAGTTTCTTCCTATTTTAGCAAGAATCACGGCAATAGAAAGACTGAAATTCTTGTAAAGCAAATAGAAACGATTAGGCATATTATTGTCGATTATGAAGAGGATGCCCTTATTCTTGAAAACAGTCTGATCAAAAAATACCAGCCCAAATACAATATTTTGTTGAAAGATGATAAGACATTTCCATGGATTTGTGTTAAAAATGAATCATTCCCCCGAATTTACTATACAAGAAAAATATTTAAAGACGGATCTGTCTATTTTGGACCATATACATCTGTATTTATGGCCAAAACCATTTTGGAGGTTATTAAGCTAATATTTCCAATCCGAAACTGTAAATTGGTACTTTCTGATAGCAACATTTTATCTCAAAGATTTAAGAGATGTCTTGAATTCCAGATTGGCAACTGTAATGCACCTTGTGAAAATATCTATTCTAAGGTTAATTATGATAGTGATATTTCCAATGCTAAAGCAATTCTGAATGGTACCTTAACACCAGTTTTTAACTTTCTTAAATCAGAGATGCAGGAAGCTGCAAATCGTTATGATTTTGAGAAGGCCAATCAATTGAAGTCAAAGATTCAGATATTAGAAAATTATAAGAGTAAGTCATTGGTTTGCAGCGCTATACTTACGAATTTAGATGTGTTTTCATTTCATGAAGACGAAAAAAATGCTTATGTAAATTACTTTAGGATCGTTGATGGTTCTGTTGTCAATAGCTATTTGCTGGAAGTAAAGAAAAAATTTGATGAATTAAAGGAAGATATACTTTCCTTTTGCATCATTGAAATTAGGAAACTATTTAATTCTAAATCTACAGAAATACTACTGCCTTTTCCAATCGGTTATAAATTCTCAAACATAAAGATTTCCATACCACATATTGGCGAAAAGAAGAAGATTTTAGAGTTGTGCGAACGAAATGGTCGGCTATATATGCTGGAAAGAGCTAAAAATGAATCAGTTAAATCGCCTATTACAAAAAAACAAAGGTTATTGGAAAAGATTCAAAGCGATCTGAGATTGAAAAAACTTCCTCATTTTATTGAATGTTTTGATAACTCTAACCTATCAGGAGATTTTCCTGTATCTTCTTGCGTGGTGTTCAAGGACGGACAGCCATTAAAATCGCAATACCGGCATTTTAATATTAAAACAGTGGAAGGGCCGAATGATTTTGCCTCAATGGAGGAAGTAGTAGAGAGAAGATATAGCAGACAAATAAATGAGGGTAATCAACTTCCTGAACTGATAGTTGTTGATGGCGGTAAAGGGCAACTTTCTGCTGCATATTCAGTAATACTAAAATTAGGATTGCAGGATAAAGTGGCTATTATTGGAATAGCCAAAAGACTCGAGGAGCTATATTTTCCAAATGACAATGTTCCTCTTTACCTGGATAAAAAATCAGAGACATTAAAAGTTCTGCAACATTTGAGGGATGAAGCTCACCGGTTCGGAATAACTTTTCATAGAACCAAAAGATCCCAAAATTTCACTTCTTCTTCCTTACTACAAATTCCTGGAATCGGAAATAATACTGTTGAAAAATTATTAGCACACTTTAAATCAGCAGATAACGTAAGGAATTCTACTAGAAGCGAGTTGGAAAGTGTTGTGGGTAAAGAAAGAGGCAAGAAAATATCTGCCTATTTTCAAGAGGCCCTTTCTTAAAAGAGCGAGTTAATCAGGAAGTGATGAAAATCATTGCTTAAAGTGATCTCATTTTTCACAAAGAAGGCTGTGATATTATGCGGTTTCCCTATTAACTGATTAAATTCTAAATCGATAGTATTTTTTTGTTCAATGATTGATTCAATATGAGTACTGATGATGATGCCTTTTTCAATGTTCAACGAGTAATCGATCTTATTACCATTGAATTCGCAAGTGTTTTTGTAGGTATATTTCGGAGAATAGCCATATATCCATTCATTAGTGCCATATTTTTCTGAAGCTAATTTTGAAATTGAAAAATTGTAAGATTCAGGTATTGAGGGTATTGTAGTGAATTGGTATTCCGATCCGACAAATTTCGTGAATAGATCAAGAAGGTAAGAGACAGAAAAATCGTTGTAGGCCTCAGAAAGGTTCATTACTTTTGATCGGATAGAAGCTATGGATTTATCTTTATATCGTTCAGGATTGGATTGCAGGGACAATGAAAGAGTACTTAAATTGCAGTCTATCAATAAGGTACTGTGAGCTAATGCCCTGTTTTTATAAATATGCATCGCACTGCCCGAAATTTTTTTATCGAACAACATGATATCATTTCTATCTGATAAATGTACGTTTGCACCAACTTGCCGCAAGAATTCAATAATGGGTCTTGACAAGATTTTGTAAGAAAAGTCCGAACCTGGAGTAATCGATTGTATAACACTGAAATTCAAGTTTCCTTCATCCTGAAAAACTGTTCCTCCACCAGATAATCTTCTGACAATGACGATGTTATTTTCAAATGTGTAATTTGAATTTATTTCTTTGGGTGTGATTTGATGTTTTCCGACCACAACACAAGGTCTGTTTACGTAAAGAAATATGAAATCCTCTGTACTGTTTTTAAGAAGAAATTCCTCAACAGCAAGATTCTCATAAGGGTTTGAACTCGGAGAGATCAAAAGGTTCATTTCTTGTGAATGAGAGTTTCTTTGATTTTGATTTCACCAGCTAACATTGGATTATCATAAAAGATTTTCTGGTCGAGTTCGAAATCAAAAAGGGTAAGCATCCTCAAGCGATAAAATGCTAACCAATAAGTAGCTAAAGAGTTAATATAATCCAGTTTACCGGTAACTCTTTCAGAGGAGGCAATATTCATATCTGTAATAGTTATTTCCCCGTTTTTAAATTTTTTCAAAGCAATGATGTACCCGTTAGCGGCTACTTTATCAGCCTCTTCTGCGGTTTTTAACTGATCTTTCAGCAAGCTGAACTGCTCTACCTGAACGATGACACCTCTGTCAAAATCTTCGAATGATTGTTTCACATCAAAGCTGACGAGATCTCTGTTTGATTCAGCCATCTTAACTGAAGAAGCTGCTTTACCCCAGTCTAAGATCGGGATGCTAAATGACAATTGAAGCATTCGCTGATTCAACGGCTGACTGTAAATTCCCTGGAATGTTTCTGCACTATTCGATAATCCATAATTCCCAGATAATGCGGCAGTTAGTCCGCTGCTTCTTTTTGCCTGCGTAAGTTGACTCTCCGCAGAAATCAATCTTCTTTGATAATATACCTGCTCCGAACGGTTTTCTCTCGCTTCCTTCAATGCCTTCTTAGGATCTATGTCGAAAAGCGTTATCAACAGGGGCATTTGAAGTTCAATGTTTACCTTTTGATCAAGACCAATATATGATTTCAGGGTAAAATCGGCATTTTTCAACTCCATCTTGGCAGAGTTCATCGATTTCTGTGCATTCAAAACAGATAATTCAATTCGTGAAAAATCATTTTCGGATATTTGTCCAAGCTTTTTCTTAACCTGCGCAATTTTCAGGTTATCAGAACTGTTATCGAATGAGCTCTTGGCCAGATTGTAGTTGGTCTGAATTCTAAGATAATTAAAGAAATAAGAAGTGGCAGTGTAGGCAATGGCTTCTATTGTCTGGATGAAATTTTTCTGAGATTCATCGTAGATCATTGGCTCTGCTTTCTTGGTCCATTTCATCCAGTTATAGGCGAAAATGGGCTGATAAAATCCAATGGAGAATGGACTTCCAGAAAATAGTGTGCTATTCTTATTGTAATCCTGGACTCTACTGAATGAGGTTGAGGCATAGATCTGCGTTCCTGTCAGTGGAATATATTGGTTCAGATACAGATTAGAATTCATTGTCAAATTGGAGACCTGCTTGAATTCGATACTTCCATCTGGTTGGGTTACGGGAACAGTGGATTGTGTATAGTTTGGCAAAGTTCCATTTAAAATCAGGTTAGGAAGAAATTGCTTTGAGAAATTTCTATATCTCCAATAGTAACTAACATGCTGATTTTGAGCAGATTTAAGAGAAGAAGACTGAGAAATAGCTAAATCAACGATATTCTTCAGGTTAAGGCTTATTTTGACAGAATCCTTATTAACGGCTGGTTCCTGAGCGCTCAGAGGAAAACTCAATGAAGCGCAAAGCGAAGCAAAAAGAAAAAATATTGAATTTATCTTAAACATAAATCATTCTTTTACAATAACTTCATTAATATTTTTCAGTTGGTTATATCCTGTTAAAGGCACAATTATCTGGTCACCTAAATTGACGCCATCGCTTATTTCAATTATCTCAGGACTGACCAAACCCACGGTTACCCTGTGTTTAAATGCTTTCCCGTCTTTAAGTACATATAAAAATTCCGGCTTTCCCTTCTCAAACTGGGGAATATTCTTGATTCGTAATGCATTGTCCTTATAATTTCGGGCAATCCAAAGTTCGATATTCTGATGAGGAATCAGTTTTGGATGAGAACTCTCCTCAAGGTGAATATTAAATTGTATTTTGCCGTTTTCTACTATTGGTGAGACAATTCCAATGTGGCCATATAATTTCATGTCTTCGAAAACAGCATATATTTGAGTGCCTGTTTTGACGTAATCAGCCATTTTTTCTTCGATAGAGCCTGATATTTTAAAGGAAGATAAATCTGATATTCTTACCAAAATCTGGTCTTTACTCACTTTTTCACCAGGTTTATTTCCAATCGATAAGACAATCCCGGCAGAAGGTGATTTTACGTTCATCTGATCTAAAGCAGCCATCCTTTCGTTCAACTCTTTTTCCTGGATCCGGATACCCAGAAGGAACCCTTCTTCCTCCGCCTTAAGCTGCTTAAGCCTAATACTGTTTTTCTCTTTCATCGTCAGAAGTTCCTTTTCTGCCAGTGCAATCTCCTGTTTGGTTTTCACAATTTTAGCGGGAGAAATGCCACCAACTTCAGCTAATTGCTGCTCGTCCGAAAGCTGAGATTTTAAGGAAGTAATATTTAGTTTCTTAACATCCTCCGTATATTTTAGGTCTATTTTGGTTGAAGACTCAGCCAGATTATTTTTCTCTAGACTGTTTTTCTTGAGTGAAAGCTGGTCTTGAATGTTTTCTATTTCAGTTTTTATCTGCTGATCATCCAATACCAGGATCAGATCTCCTGCCAGAACATCACTGCCAGGCTCCTTGATGATCTTTTTTATTGAACTGGGGTAACTGCAGCGGATTAAAACTTCACTCTCTGGCTCTACAACTCCAAAAGTTTTTATTGGATCAATGACCTTCCCTTTTTCTACAGAAAGAATAACACATTGATTTTTAATGATCTCCACAGGTGAAGTGGAGCAAGAGGGCAGTATCAGGATCGAAAAAAGCAGTCCAAATAGACTGGGAATTGAATTTTCTTTGAAGTACATAGTTAATAGTATTGATTGGATCTTGAACCTCGAAACCACAATTAGCAAATATATGCTAATCAGGTCGTAAATTTAAGAAATGGGGATCAAAGTTTTATTAAAAGTCATTTGAAATCATTAGTGACCGACTTGTTCATTTAACCCACATTGCAGTTATCCATCCATAACCAACTGATTATCTGATTTTACATTTTTCAAAATTTTGTCAGTGTGCCACACGGATTTTTTTCTTGCCAGAGGAATTGTGTTGTACTTGAGCTTGGAGCAAATTTCTTTTACTTGCCCTGATGGCTCACTACATTGCCTGATCTGTATTGTTTCGGCCTTGATATTTTCTAAGGTTGTCGTCACACTTTTTTGAGTATTCATTATGCGGACAACCGATGCTCTTCGAGACTATCAATGTTGACAGCCAATACCGCATCACCATCCCTACTGCTCAGTTTTACGACAAAGAGGGAAAGAGCTGGTTCGGAACCGGAGTGGAACCTGATCTTGTCACTAATGAGGATGCTTTGAGTGCTGTACTAAAAAAGTGAAAAATGAATTGTACTCAATTTTTTTGAATATTTTCAAAAATCTATTGTGGCTTTGTACTTAATGTAATAAAGAAAAGGATAGATTTGACATTGCATAAATCAACTCGTAAGACTAAGTTCCAGCTCATTTACAACATGCTTTACTACCTGCAGCCTTTCTTGTTCAGTGAGTTCAAACATTTCGCTGGAGAGACAATTGGAAAATAAACCCGAAGCCCCCGATTTTATATAAAATTCCGTTAAGCTATTAAAGTCAATTTCGCCATTGTCTTTAAAAGGTGTAAGCATAACGGGAATAAATTCTTTACGCGTTTTGTTCATCATAATATTAGTATTTGAAATTATTCATCAATAGTTTTGTTAAT
>DATCHD010000014.1:0-26261 GCA_036508555.1 Prolixibacteraceae bacterium | reverse complement strand
GGTTCACTTATCACTCCCAGATAGCGCCCCATCCAATAAGGCAATAACCAAATATCTCCAGCACTTTCCTCTCCATTCCCATTACCCCCTTTTTTGTCAATATTAAACATATTCCCATTATGTCGCTGGACCGGCCTTTCATCGGGGGGAAGAACTTCTCTGATGGTCTGTCTTCTGAAATTTGGTTCAATAAATTCAATATCTTTTCTACGGCTGTTCATAATATCCCAGTTGATCATATCCAGCGGATGCTCCTGAAGATACCAGACAGCCTCTTTCAGGTCAAATTCACTGCTAACCATTGCCGTAAATATATTCCAGGCTCCATCTTTTTCAGGTCTTTCTATTTCCCAATGGTCAATAATTGCATCCTTATATTTTTCTTTTAATGTATCGTTAAAAGCATAACGATAAAGACCCCAATAACCAACAAAGAACATCTCATCATCAGAATGATTCCAGGAACTGATAAAAGTTCTTCTCAATTTACCAGTATCAGATAGTGCTTTACCTCTTTCATTCATGGGAGCCATTAAGTTCTCAAGATAACCAAATTTGTCCATCAGTTCAAATGCCTTCTCTTTGTATATTTCCTTATGTGTAAAATGGTAAGCTGTCTGAAGCATTCCTATTATGTTGGAAGAATTAAGTTTCCTGTCTCCAACATTCTTTGGGTACTTATTTACATAGTCAGGATTCCATTTGCCCCACTGAGTTGGTTTGCCGTCATAATCAATCAGGTACATGTCATTGTCAACAATATGCATCATTAAGATATCAATCAGATGGATAGCTCTTTTCTGAATGGATTCGACATCAATAAGTTCGGCCATTGCACCCAAAGCAAAAATATGCCCTATGGCTTCATCACTGCTGGTGGTAGCTTTCCAGTCCCATCCCGGATCCTTTGAATGCTGCCATCTGTCAGGATCTGCCAATACATTGATATACCCGCTTCGTTCAAATGATCTCGCAGGAAACCCGGGGATTGAAGTAATACTGTAGAGACGCTCCAATGCATCAAGTGATTCAATACAGTTTTGCAAAGCATCGTCCGATTTAGTAACTGCATACCTGAAGATCTCTCCGCCAAGGTACATCGCTGTCCATAGGCCATCATTGTCTGAATCTCTTAAGCTCCCTGAAGAGAGATTGCCATCCTTCATGCCTCCCAGGGAAGCATTAAATCCATTCCTGATATGGCGTTGTCTTACCTGTTTTTCAAAAAACATTGCCTTATCTTCCAGAGTCATTTTTTTGAAAAATATCTGTCCCAACCCATTGTTAGTTAAAATTAAAACAGAATTTTCTGGTCCTATGGATATATTCTTAACAGAATCCCCGGGCAACCACCTTTCGCCATTGTAGTAATTGTACTTTCCATCTTCACGTAACATGAAAGCACCAAGAGTAGACCCGAACCACATTTTTCCATCGATTTCATTAACAGCTGTAATTTCTGTACAGGGTAGTTTCCTGTTGATTTCTCCTGACTCTTTTTTTAACTTGAGATCAAATACAATATATCCGTTGGTTGTCCCGATTATTGCCTTGTTGTTATCTGCACTTAAATCAAAACTGGTAAAATCATTACCGGAAAAAATCTGTTCAATCTTCTTTGTTTGAAGGGAAAAGGTGCTTAACGAATTGCCGGTTAATATCCAGAAAAGGTCATTGTCCTTTTTGTACCTTATATCTATAAGGTTAGCTCCGGGAAGTTTTTCTTCCCATAACAATAGAGAATCCTGAATACATTTTAGGATTTTCCCATCGGATACCAAAAAAGTAAAATCTTTTCCACCACAAAACAGTTTAGCCCCCGGCATACCATGTCTGGAATACAATTTACCGGCCCAGGCATTGCTCAAAACCGCGTCATTATCAAGATAAACCAGCTGATTATCGTATATACCAATACTGGTTATCTTTTTATTTGCCATTGGGCGGTATGAAAAATCTGATTCGATTGTACCCGGATAAAGAAATTCACCACTAAATGGTTTTTGTAATCCTTCTGATGAAAAAATTTGTATTACCCCATTTCTGTCGGAGACTACTTTGAATAACTTAAAATCCTGGTTTTTAGTAAAGAACTTTATACTGTAATCCTGAATAAAGGAGTTATCCTTATGTTTCTGTTTAACCTGCACATCATTTTTTGTAGTACATGAAAGAGATAAAAATGCTATATATATGGGAACAATCCATTGTATTGTTTTTTTCATCATTAATAACTTTTAATATTGAGTCCACTCCGAAAAGTGTTTTTGTTTTTAATTAATTAATATTCAGATATATAGTTGTATAATTCAATTGTTTTATGTATCTTGCTTTCATAATCAAAAAAGCAACAAATGTTTAAGAAATCATCGAAATCCGGTCAACTTAACATGTTCACCTCGCCCAAATCTTTGTTTTCCGGCAATTCGCTAAAAATGTTCGAAGATGAGCAGGCATGGCATAATCAGTTTCGTAAACAGGTCACCATGCGCATTGATGAGAATATCTTTCGGCCTTTATATTGTCAGGACAACGGTACCCCCAATGCGCCTGTCCATGTACTGGTTGCAATGATGGTATTAAAAGAGGCCGAAGGCTTAAGTGACCAAAAGATTTTTGAAAACTGTCGTTTTAACCTCTTGGTTCGCAGTGCAATAGGCTTGCATAATGCAGACGATCCACTGCCCACAGAATCAACCTATTATTTATTCCGCAAACGCATTCAGGAATATGCAAAGGAAAATAACGAGAACCTCTTCGAAACTGCTTTTGCACAAATCACCAAAGGCCAATGTGCCGAATTCGAAGTCAGTGGGAAACGCATCCGCATGGACAGTAAGTTGTTAGGCAACAATATTGCAAGGACAATGAGATCGATCTGTACCTCCATGCCATACAAGGGGCGAAAAGCAGGTATCAATTCAACTTCACCGAAAATGGGGAACTCTCTATTTTTGATACAATAACCAACGAGATTGTTGATCCCAAAATGATTATCTGTAAAGACGGCACCTTTAAATGGCGCATCAAAACAGAGAAAGCTTATCGGTCCTTTACCCAAAAAGATATTGATGGTTACCTGATCCGAAAACAAATAGCAGAAACGCCCATTGAAATTCTACAGTTCCGCAACAATGTTGAAGCTACCATTTTTCAGTTAGGCTACCATTATCCAAATGCAAAAAGCAGGTACCGGGGTGAAATCAAGCACCAAATGTGGGCCAATATCCGCTGTTTGTGGGTGAACTTTGTCCGAATACTGAAATACATAAAACAATTATGTCAAAGAACTTCGTTTTTTTCAAAATATGAGCTCAAATATCACTTTGCCAAGTTCATTTTTGCGTTTCAATCATTTCTAACGGCAATATTGCCACATCACCTATCATGTTCCGAAAACACTCGCTTCTCAATCAGTTGAGAAAAAATGGGTTGTCGGATGGGAATCAATTGTAAAATAATAATTTTTTCAAAAACAGAAAATATTTTCCACTCAGTATTGAGATTTTAAAAGAGGGAGGTAAAATATGATAAGCCCTCCCTCTCTTGATAAAAAAATAAATAATTAATGTTAATATGGGATATTCGATCCCTGCAACAACCACATTTTAGACCAGGAACTGTCTTTACCATCCTGAGCTGTAAAAGCAGTTTCAACTAATTTACCAATTGCAACCTGAGCATTTACACCATTAATATTTATTTCTGATGGGTCATATTTGAAACGAATTGGCATAGCATTCCGTATTCCATGTGTGCCAAAAGATAGAGCTGGAAGTCCTGTTCTTCTCCAATCGCACCATGATTCAAAAGCTACAGTCCAGTTAGCAATCCATTTCTGAACCATGATTTGTTTTAAAGAACCATCATAAGCAACACCGGTATTAGCGATATAAGCAGCATAATTGCCCCCTACGCCCCAAGTGTTCAGTGATGCCTGTACTCCTTTTTCATACCACGACTGCTGCGTTCCAACAGAATAGCCTTTTTGGGCAGCCTCAGCTATAATAAAGCAAACTTCAGCATACGAAATTAATCTTGCTTTTAGTAGACTTCCATTTGCACTCTTATATATATCTGCCAGAGCCGATACTGAAGCATTAGATCCTCCTTGTACAGGATTAGGGTTAAGATTATAAGTATATGGTTCACCAGCGAGATATGCAAGTGGCATTCCCACATATTCCATGGTGTCAATGAGTGTTTTCCCTGCATCAACATCAGCCGACCAAGTTGACTTGTTATATACTACATATTTTTTTGCGGCTGCATATGCTGGAGTCAAATATCTTACACCACCAGTTACACCACCAGTAATTGTTTCTCCTACAGGGGCAAATTGATTAGAAATTTTGACTCTAAGATTAACTTTATTGAACCAGACCGCAATTCTAGGATCTTTTAAGTCGACCAATACATCCCTGAATCCAGCACAGAGTTGCATCCTGTCAAAATTACTGTGCGATTGATCTTGCGCAGTATTAGCTGGCCATGAATCGCTGGAAGTACTACCTATATACCCCATGGTTGCATCATCTTCATTAGCAGTGAAAATTGGAAATGTTGCAGAATTTGAAATAATTTCTTCTATTCCAGCTTTTGCGATGACGGGAGATTTGGTAGAAATCCGCATATAATACCTTAACAATAACGAGTTCGCCATTTTTCTCCATTTAGAAGGGCTTCCACCGTACAATACGTCTGCACTGTTACTGATTTGGGAATAAGACTCTACCGGTTTAGACAACAGCGTATTCGCGACTTTAAGATCTGCAATTATTCCTTTGTAAATATCTTCCTGAGAATCAAATACCGGGAATAAATCTCCTTGTCCTCCAGCACCAGCATTAACAGCTGCACTATAAGGTGCATCCCCCCAAGCATCCGTAATAAAACCAAAGTTGAAGGCTTTTAAAACGAGTGCCACCCCTTGATGGAATTCCATCTTTTCTGCCTTAGATCGGTCGTACAGATGGTAGATGTTTCTAAGGTTGCCATAATAACCGCCCCATGTACGCCCGGCGATCCAGTCTCCGCTGAAATTATTTAAGTCTGTACCCCAGCCGCTTTTCTGAATATATGACATAACACCTGCCATACCACCTTCATAATTGAAATCCAGATAAGGTAATGCCGTTGCAGTAATAACTGTAGGCACCTCAAAATTTGGATTGACAGTGGTTGGATCTACAGCATTCGGGCTCACATTTAATTCGGTAAGGTCTTTGCATGATGCAAAAGCTACCATTATTAGAACCAGAAATAAATTATATAGTGTATTCTTAAATTTCATAATAATTTTAAATTTAAATGTTAGAAACTTACATTCAGCTTAATACCCATAGGAATTGACCAAGGAGTTACGTTGAACCGTTCAATACCTTGTTTAAACTGACTACCGCCTGGACCGGTTGCACCACCGGATTCTTGCTGGAATGCCATTTCAGGATCTATACCGATCTTGGCTTTTGTCCAAAGAATAACATTACGACTGTAAATTGCAATGGATGCATTCTGTATTCCAATAGATTTTAAGGATGGAAGTTTATACGAAATTGAGATGTCCCTTAATTTGATATAATCAGAGTCAAACAACGCGGTTTTAGTATAACTCCAACCATACAAGTCACTAGCTCTATCCATCGGTTGACTCAAAAGCTCCTGATCTAACACAAATTTACCACCTGCATCATAACTACCACTTACACCAGGAATAAAAGCACCATCATTAAGTGTTACACCTCCTTCTTCATACTGCAAACCGCCCTGCGCCTGAGTTTCACCACCAACCACCGGATAGTTTGTTCCGTTTTGATTAAACAGGTCAGCATGTGCTTTTAGCCAGGTAGGCATATCAACACCCTGGGGAACCTTTATCATTAGATTTCCAATTCTCTCTCCGTGAAAATCAGACTCTCCGTAACGCAATGTTTGAGAAACAAATTGACCACCCTTTCTCCAATCCAAACTGGCGCTAAGTGTCCAATTTTTATACGTAACCGATGTCTGAATGCCAACAGTAAAGTCAGGATTGAAATTGCCAATAACAGGAGCAACTCTTTTCCCATCCTTCTCCTTTGTATTATCACTTTGATCCCATCCGTCACCATCAAGAAGAGGCCATCCATAATAGGGTGAAGTTTTGTCTGTAACACGCAAATACTGTGTATCAATGATATTTCCGATTTCTTCACCTACCCATGTTGATGCACCACCTTTAGCATCAGACCATATATCAATGTGACTGAACCCGGGAGCCAATGACTCTATCTTGGTCCTGTTCCTGGAATATATAAAATTAATATCCCAATTCAGATCTTTAGACCTAATCGGTGTGCCACCAATACTAAGCTCAATACCTTTACTCGAAATCAAACCTGCATTAATTTGTTTACTGGAACTACCGGATGATGGGGGCAAGGATATACCAAGAATCTGGTTTTTATTTTCTGATGAATAATAGGTACCTTCAAGTTTTAAACGATTGTCAAATAATCCAAGATCTGCTCCGATTTCTTTGGATGTTTTAATTTCCGGTTTTAAACTAGCCAATAACAAGGAGCCAGATGTTGTTAATTGTGTTTGATCACCCCATGGTCCGGCAGAACCCATTGAAGGCATTAAAGAATAAGGATTGGTGTCATTACCTACCTGAGCTATTCCACCTCTTAATTTAACCAGGGAAACATTGGTTCCAAAATCAAACATGCGATTTAGCAATAAGCTTAAAGATGCAGATGGATAAAAATATGATCTACTTTCTTTTGGCAAAGTACTGGACCAGTCATTTCGAGCTGTCAAATCAAGATAAACGTAATCTTTATAGCCAATTGAACCTAATGCATATAGACTATAAATACCTTTTTGGCTTAGTCCTGAACCAACCAGGATGTTGCTTGGAGCCATGTTCCCAACATTAAAGATTCCAGGTAGTATTAATCCAGAACCTCCGTTTTTACCGGTTATCGAACTGTTTTCGGCATACTGGTACATTTCATTACCCCCTGCAGAAACAGAAATATTAAAATTAGTGGTTTTTTTAGTATAGGTGAAAAGGAAGTCGGTGTTATGTTCTCTCCTGTACATATTTACTAAACCGTATAATCCATTAGGTTCGCCGGTATAACTTTTTGAAATTTTAGTGTCCCGGAACTCATGAAAAGTATCCAATGCATAGCGCGCAAAGAATGTCAGATCCGGAAGGATTTGATAGTCTAATCTAACATTACCGTAAAGCCGGTCTCTTAGGAATCCATTGTTTACTTCATTAGCCAGGAAAAATGGGTTGTTTGCCATACCTCCTCTGGCACCGGTGGTAGCATCGTTTAGCGTATAAGGGCTATGTTGCAGGATACCCACCTTGCCCGGTTCCCAATAATTTTTTAACTCAAGCATGTCAACAGAGGTATTTTTCTCATAAAACGCCTGCATTGGATTAGTTCCCCGGTTACCAGCGGGACGATTTTTAGCACCTGAAGAAGTAAAGTTAATACTGGTACTTACTTTAAGTTTCGCATTAAGCTTTACGGTAGAATTCAGGGCAATAGAGTTTTTATGTAAATCGCTGTTTGGTATTACCCCTTTATTTTCCATGTTGTCAAACGAAAGTCTGTAGTCGACTCTGTCCGTAGCATCACCTATTTCTATATTATTTGTCGTGGTATATCCTGTTTGAAAGAATTCTTTTGCGTTATTGGGATGACTAATCAACGGAGTTGCAGTCAGCACCCCATTTGCATTATAATATGGCCACTGATAGGCCATGATTCCTTTATCCAATTGAGGGCCACCCCAGGCAGCTTCTGAAGGATTTATAAGCATATAATCCAATCCATTAGAAGGCCTGTTATCCTGCGTATATGGACGTTTACCATAAGCCATCCCATTATCCATGGCAAGATATTTATAGGGTGTTTCAATAACCGTATTTGAGGTTATCGTTATACCTAACCCTTTCTTTTTCTTACCCGTTTTTGTTGTAATCAATACAACACCGTTACCTGCTCTTGAACCATAAAGGGCCGCTGCGCTAGGTCCTTTCAAAACTGATAATGAAGCTATGTCATCAGCATTTAAGTCAGCAATCGCATTACCGTAGTCGACTCTGTTATCATTACCAATCTGTGAAACGTTATTCAGGGTGTTATTCATCGGAACACCGTCCACAACAAAAAGTGGCTGATTGTCACTGGTCAGGGAAGAAGCGCCACGAATAACCATGGTCATAGAAGAACCAGCCGCACCGGTCGAACTAATTTGAACACCTGATACTTTTCCGGCTAATGAATTCAGCACATTTGATTGAGCTACAGCCTGCATAGTCTCACCTTTGACCTCTGAAACAGCATATCCGAGTGATTTCTTCTCTCGCGATATACCAAGAGCTGTTACAACTACCTCTTCAACACCTACGGCAGAAGTAGTTAATTGCACATTGATGGTTTTATTGGTACCAACAGCCACTTCATAGTTTTTCATCCCAACGAAAGAGATGACCAATCTGGCATTCGCAGGAACCGAAAGGTTGAACTTGCCGTTGGCGTCGGTTATGACGCCTTGTGTTGTACCTTTTACAACAACACTAGCACCGGGTAGTGGTGAACCGGTATCATCCGTTACCGTCCCGGTAATCGAATTCTGCGCCATCACGCTGTTGACAAACAGCACGAGTATGCACATTAGAAAAATTCCAATGATTTTTTTAGACATGTGACGTTAATAATTAGTTAATAGATGTTAATTACTGTCAAATATAAGAATAATTTTAGCATTACTAAACTAAGTTGTATACCGACGAAACAATATTGACAAGGCATATTCTTATCTCTTAGGATTGATGAAATGCGAAAAAAACCGCACCAATATGGAACGGATGGTTGAGCAAGTGCCAGAGCAAGCATAAATATTACCAGTATTATAATTTTCTCAGTGAATCTAAATGGGATTACAAAGAAGTTAATAAGCAGACTGCATTGGAAGCTTCAGCATTAATGGAGTACAGCAAAGCCAAAAGTGGCACGCCTACCGGGTTTATTATTGATGAAAGTTCTCATTTAAAAAAAGGTGACGAATCGGTTGGTGTCGCTCGTCAATACGCAGGTGTTTCAGGCAAAGTGGATAATTGCCAGGTGTCAGTTTACTGCTCTCTTTGTAATGAAGAGAATGCAACTTTTTTAATCCGGACAACACTTCCATGTTATGTAAAATTGTTCATCTTTCACAAGCAATGATGATATCAAACATCTGATGAAGACTAAACTAAATTCAGCTTCTACCGTTGAATGCTTTTCCTTTGCAATTCTAAAAGCGGACGATAACCTATGAGTATCACTCCCTGGTCTTTTATCAACTGTTTTATATCAGGATCAATCGTAAAACACTCGGCTTCCTGGGCTCTTTTTTCTGCTGTGCTGGAAATCAACCTCACATCTTCGCTCCGCTTTGAAGCATGAATAAATAATTCGGTAACTCCGGGTTTCAGATTTTTGATAATGTTTATCCAGTATGGTTTGACCTCTTTGTACTCCTTACTATCTGGAGAAATAAAATAATCGGTAAAGACCAGACCTTTCTTTGCAAGCTCTTCACGAAGATTGGGCTGATTGCGAACCTCCATTGTCGCTTGAGAGGCCATTCGCAGGGGGAGAAAGAACTCCTGAGCCAGCTGAACATAAACTTTTAAAAAATCAGAATCCTCTTGAAATGTACCCATGTGTGAATCAATATGGGTTACCGGGATCCCTGCCTGGAGTGCTTTTTGAATCTGTGCACGGCCTTCGATCAATGCTTCCTCAGGAGTTGCGTGGGCATATACGTCTTCAACCTGTCGCCATAAATAACCATCAAGATCATATAGACCTTTAACCTGATCCTTAGGTGCAACTGAGCCCCATCGGTATTGTCTCCACTCTGAAGTGAGGGTCAGGTGCACTCCAAAATCTTTCTCGGGGTGTTTTCTGCTGTAATCGGCAATGTGACTAAACCAGGGACAAGGTGTCATGATAGTGCCGGAAGTGATTATGCCCTTCTCCATTCCATCAATAGCACCCATGTTGGCAGCATAGATCATCCCTACATCATCACAATTGACAATCAACAACTTATCTGTCGGTTTATAACCCAACCTTTCAGCAAGTGACTTGGTCTGGGCTGATGAGAAAAATCCGAAGGAAAAGAGGAAGAGAATAAGTAGGAGGAAACGGAATAATTGATTTTTTAATTTATGGAACACATCTTTTTTGTTCATGGTTTTCTTAACTAAATGACATTGGATCCGATATGGTGGTTTCCCGGTAGGGGAGTGAAATTAGACGGCTTTTGAAGACCTTTTGCGCTCTATTTCGCTCAGTTTGATCTTTCTTAACCGGATAGATTTGGGTGTAACCTCTACATATTCGTCCTTCTGAATGTACTCAAGTGCCTCTTCCAGACTAAATTTGATGGCCGGAGACAGTCTGATTTTATCGTCAGATCCGGAGGCACGCATATTCGTGAGCTTCTTGGGCTTCGTCAGGTTGAGCACCAGGTCGCCTTCGCGGTTGCTTTCACCACAGACCTGTCCTTCGTAAATTTCATCCTGTGGCTCGATAAAGTAACGGCCCCTGTCCGAGAGCTTACCTAAAGAGTAGGCAAACGCAGTTCCGGTTTCCATAGCAATCAATGAACCATTTACACGAGCGTCTATCGGACCCTTGTATTTATCGTATTGAAGGAAACGGTGCGACATGACGGCTTCACCTTGTGTGGCAGTGAGCAGATTGGTACGCAGACCAATAATTCCTCTGGAGGGGATGTGAAATTCGAGATGGGTGCGGTCGCCCTTGTGCTCCATATTGATCATCTCACCTTTGCGGCGAGTAACGAAATCAATGGCGGTTCCTGCCATTTCTGCTGGAAGATCGATGTCGAGGAGTTCGATCGGTTCGTGGCGTTCTCCGTGAATCTCTTTGTACAGCACCTGCGGTTGACCGACTTGCAGTTCATAACCCTCCCGCCGCATGGTTTCAATCAGGATGGAAAGATGCAATACTCCTCGTCCGTTGACATTCCAGGAATCTGCTGAATCTGTCGGCTCTACACGGAGGGCCAGATTCTTCTCCAGCTCGCGCTCGAGACGTTCATGGATATGGCGGCTGGTGACAAATTTTCCCTCTTTACCGTAAAACGGTGAGTTATTGATGGTGAATAGCATACTCATGGTTGGCTCGTCTACATCGATGGGATCGAGTGCTTCGGGATTTTCGTAATCACAGATGGTGTCTCCGATTTCGAAATCATCTATACCGACCAGGGCACAGATATCTCCGTTGAGGGCAGTAGCCACCTTTTCGCGGCCTAACCCGGTGAATACGTGCAGTTCCTTTATTTTAGAGCGGGTAATCGTCCCGTCACGTTTTACCAGAGAAACATTCATACCCTCTTTTATTTCTCCCCGGTGGATACGCCCGATGGCAATCCGGCCAATGTATTTGGAATAATCCAGCGAAGTAATCAGCATCTGCGGTGTTCCCTCATTTTCAGGAGGCGCCGGAATGTGCTCAAGGATCGCGTCGAAAAGCGGTTCAATATTAGTGGTCGGATTCTTCCAGTCGATACTCATCCAGCTTTGCTTGGCAGAACCGTAAATAGTAGGAAAATCAAGCTGATCTTCAGTTGCATCGAGACTGTACATCAACTCGAAAACCTGCTCATGCACAACGTCAGGTCTGCAGTTGGGTTTGTCTACCTTATTTATTACCACGATAGGCTTTAATCCGAGCTCAATCGCTTTTTGAAGTACAAATCTGGTTTGAGGCATGGTCCCTTCGAAGGCATCGACC
Organism: Prolixibacteraceae bacterium; assembly: GCA_036508555.1. Lineage (GTDB taxonomy): Bacteria > Bacteroidota > Bacteroidia > Bacteroidales > Prolixibacteraceae > CAINVV01. The sequence continues at coordinate 14,442 of DATCHD010000014.1, read as the reverse complement.
AGCAAAAGAACGCCATCAGCCATGTTCAGCACCCGCTCCACTTCACCACCGAAGTCGGAGTGACCGGGGGTGTCGATAATATTAATCTTTACTCCCTTGTACACCACCGAAACGTTCTTGGCAAGGATGGTAATCCCTCTTTCGCGTTCCAGATCGTTGCTGTCGAGAATTAATTCTCCGGGATTCTGATTCGAACGGAAGATGTTGGAGTGAAGGATCATCTTGTCTACCAGCGTGGTCTTGCCATGGTCGACGTGTGCTATGATAGCTATATTTCTTATTTTTCGCATCTAGTAAATTTGGCTGCAAAGATAGTCAATATTTTAGCACTTTGATCCTCCTTTATTGCAGCACAAAATGATAGGTAATAGTGCCCTTCTGGAAGGCAGCGGCGTTGTTGTCGACATTAAAAGTAGCAGATTTGGCAGCCTTGGCAGCCGCTGCCATCAAGTCAGGATCACTGGAGGTAGAGCCAAAAATACCGGTGCGAACAGCAGAAACTTTGCCAAGCTTATCTACGGTCACTTCTACCACGACTATTCCACCCTCGTTGCCGGGATAGGCTGGCTTGGGCATGTAACGTGCCTGACGGCCTGAAAGGTTGTATGAAATATTGTTGCCGGTACCACCTCCTGGACCGTATCTTTTAACCCCCGGCTGACCGTTTGGATCACCTTGGTTCCCAGTGCCATAAGTAATTCCTTCACTCCTGGAGGTTGAACCGTTATCCGTCAGTCCGCCGCCAAAGGCATTTTTGACGCGCGAATTGATGTTCCCGATCATCTGATCCTCCTTAATTTTTTTCTGAAGGTTTTGTTCTTCGAGCCTTTGCTGGGCCAATAGTTCCTGTTTCTTTATTCTATCGGCATCAACAATTGGATCGGGTTTCTTCTTCTCTACTACCTTCTTCTGCGTCTTGGCGGTACGAAGGGAAGCGGAGGGCTCATGATCCTGTGTCAGCAGATCTTCTTCCTTGATTTCTTTGGGTTTGAAGGCCGGAGTTTGGGGAATGGCAGCCTTTTGGTCTGTCTGAACCGGAGGTTTATACAGGTTATCGTTGGGTGAATAGACTGCCGACGGTTCCTCATCTCCTTTCCCGGTATCGGAGAAACCAAAATCGACCAATAGTCCCTCGTCTGTCTGAAATTTAATATCCCTGGACAGGGTAAGCATCAACAGCAGAATCATAATTCCCGCATGTATCAGCAAAGTTAACAGAACGCTTTGTTTTTGATTATCAGTCCATGTCATAATTTCCTCTTGCAATAAATTTCCGGTTCTGCAATTCGCGGACGTTAGCAAAAGTAGAAATTAATTTGGTTTTAAAGGAGAAAGCCTTGTTTTTTGCTTCGATCTGAAGAGATCTGAGAAGGAATTAAAGCTTTCCCGGTAGGAGAATCCAACACCCTGTTTGTATGGGGCTGCATCATAAATCATATCCGTATTGGCTCTGTTGTAGACTTTTAACTGTAATTTTCCGGACTTAATGAGCTTAATAAATACCTCGATTTCGCCAACTACAGAGTTGGTGTTGGTCGTCTGCAGGCTGCTGTTGTTTCCGATGTTGCCGTTGATCGTTATCCGGTCGTCGAAAATCTGGGTGCTTAACGCCAATTCCATTTGATTTGTATTAACCTGATCTCCAGGTCTGTAATTGAATCCCACATCAAATTTTGAGTTGATTTGTGAGAGCCAGTTGGACAACTGACTCGATAACATATCGGAGGTGGTGGCGCCAACAAGGGCGCTGGTATTGGTTTGAGTATCCGTCCTTCCGCGTATGTATTCGGGTGTATAAAACTGTCCGATCAGCATCAAAGTAAGCATCTGACGATTGATATCATCCTGGGTACTGATAAACTGCTGTAATTCATCTCTCGTTCGTTCGTCGATTGTTGGGAAAAGAATATCAAATTTCAGTATCGGATTAAGTAACCGGTGCGAGAGATTGATTTTACATTCAACCGGAATTCTGCTGGTAATTTCGTTTTTGTAGGTGTCGGCCAGCAGGCTTTTGATGGAGGCCTTCAAGGTATAGACCGCATTTAAGTCGACGATTGCCTCGTAAGGATCTCCGTTCCAGGAAATTGTACCTCCTTCCTCCAGTTTGAATTTTTTCCCGATCACGTTCTGAAGCGTAAAGAGATATTCACCCTTGTCGATGGTGTAATCACCAAACATGGTAAAATTATCCTGCCGGTCTAAGACCATTCTGAAATTTCCAGTACCCTGACCCGTAATCACATCACCGAGCGTAGAATTAAAGAGAATCTGGATTTTTGCAGCGGGGGTGGCGGTGATATTGAGGTTCATCTCAAAGCCGCTGATTTTCGGAAGCGCTTCAGCAGCAGGCGTTTTGCTCACTTTGGCGTCATGACTCACAAACCTGATCATGTTACTTTCCGTAGCAGAAGCTGGAGTTTCGAGGGGTATGACAATCTGGGTACCATCTTCAGACCTTACATTCAGATCCAGTTTCACTTGGTCTCCGGCTCCGGTAATCAGCGCATCTCCACTGGCATGAGCCTCGCCGTAAAACAGCGAATTGTCTGCCAGCGTCGTCTTTAGTGCCTCCAGTTTATTGGTTTTGACGCCGATATGATATTTAAGTTTGTTGAACATCTTGTGCGTGATGTAGCCGTCGAGAAGTGCGGTATTGTTTCCCCTGTCTCTCAGGGTAATATTCCTGAAGAGGATCGAATCCCGCGAGAACTCGACCGGTTGATTAAAGGTATAGGCTACCTTGGTGTAATCGACGCCTATTTTTCCATCCTTGATATTAACTTTTCCAATGAAACAGGGATCTGCGAGCGTTCCTGTAATGGCGACTGTTCCATTTGCCCTGCCGCTTACCCCGTTGGAAAAGCTTCTGAGGAAGGGGTAGATCGTTTGGAGCGGGAAATTGGTCAGGTTTCCGTCGTATTTAAGTGAATCAGTATCAGGTGTATAGAATCCTTTGATCAACAAAGAGGTGGTGTCTTTTTTGTTTAACCGGATGGAGGTGTAGAGCCGCCTTTCTTCTTTGTTCCAGTTGTTATCGAGCAACACATCTCCAAAATGATCTTTATAATAATGGAAGTTGTTGATGGCCAGACTGCTTTTCAGGAAAAAGGATTTGTTGATGTCCGCGATTTCCGTTTCTCCACTCAGGACACCTTCGACGCCAGTCTCTTGCCTGGAGACCAGGTCAAAGAACCCCAGATTGATGTTTCCTACCTCAATCTTCAGTTTATCCGATTGGTTACCTGATAATTGGCCGTGTATTCTGAAAAATTCATCACCATGATGCAGGTTAAAGTTTTCCACTACAATTCTCGTCGTATCAAAGTGCAGACTGCTTTTTTCAAATTGCCAGAGGGTGTCCGAAACCAGAATATTGGAAGGTTTGATGATGTAATCGGCGTATCTGAGTCCGTCGTTGTTTTTCGAAAAGTGCCCCTCCATATCAATTTTTCCACTGTAATTCTGCTCATCGTTGTTACCCCAGGCAAAACTGGTTTGAAGTGTGTCGTTAAAAAGTCTGTTATTCAGGGAGACATTCTCAATGCTGTAATTGCTTCCAAGGGAAAATTTGTCCAGCCCAAGTTTTAAAAGCCAGCTATTCCCTTCGTTTCTGGAAGAAAAAGTAAGACCTTTTGAATGGAAATTCCGATAAGAAAGATCCTTAGCCGAGCAACTGAAATTCAGGCTCTTATTTACTGAATTGATCTCGCCTTTCAAAATTATAGTGGATTTTGGATCCAGTTCAGGTAGGAAGAAGTAGGTCAACAACTCGGGTTTTTTAACATTGATATCGAAATTAAAGACATTGAACCCCGCGATTCCTTCATCAGGAAAAGGGAGATTAGCCGATGGCAGATAGTGGTGCAGGTAGTCGCGCAGGGTCAGGCCGATCTCCAGAAAACGGTATTTCCCGATGATATCCACATCGGCAATATCCGAACGCAGTTCGATTGTATTCCGGTCTGGTGAGTTGGTGGTATTGAGTGTCAGTGTTTTAATGGCAAAAACTTTCCCGTCCCTCGAAAGATTCATTTTCTTTACATCGATGGATCCGTTTAAGTCATCAATGTTTTTTCCTGTGAAATTAGCCTCCATATCAAAGGAACAGGTAGCGTCCTTGTGTATTTTGTCGAGTCCGAGCACATTCAGATTGGCCGTTTTGACCTGGGAGGAAAAGTTAAAAACCGGAATTTTGTCCTCCAGATTGGCCACCCCTGAGAACTTTAATTTAATCTTTTTGTCGTTAATGGTCAGCTGTCCGTTGTAACTCTTATTACTGGCAGTGCCGTTCAGATAGATGGAATCGATTCGGTTGCTGTTGTAATAAAGACTGTCGATATTGCCCTTAATGGTAGCATCAAAGTGATTTCCAATTTTATTTACCTCTACCTCGGTATGCAGTGTAACGTCTCCCAGAGGATCGAAACCCAGAAACTTTCCGGCTTTAAAGGATTTAGCATCAAGCATTCCCTTGAATTTCAGCGATCCCGTCAGGGTAAGAGAGATGGCAATATCGGTAGACAGCGAGCCAAGTTCCCCGTTTAACGTGCCGTAAGCAACGAAGTCGTTCGGGAATCCGCTGAAAGTACCCTGATAGTTCAGATCTACATCATCCAGCATCGATTGGGGAATGTGAGGATAATGATAAGCAGATTCATCAGGAAGCCGAATATGAGCTATGTCGTTGAAATTAAATACATTATTGAAAAATTTCAGGAAGATATAAGTATTTTGCCAGTCGGGTAATCCCTTTAGTTCAAGATCCGCGTTGAAAGAGGTCTTTTGTCCGATCTTTAGATTCAACTTTCTGAATTTCAGGTTATCAATAGTTCCGTTGAGGCTTCCCGAGAAGAGTACCGCTTCGTTCATTCCCCAGATTTCGGGAAGATAATAGGCAATGTCGGCCATCGAAACTTTAGACTCAGAGAGATTTCCAACGTAATTATATTGGAGCGCAAGCGGCAGATCTTCAATTTTTTTAACATTGGATAGCTTATCCAGCAACATACTCTTTCTAAGTGTGATTTTGAGAGAGTCTGAAAAGATCTTCGAATGAGGAGTGATCAATGCAAATTTATTCAGGTACAGGCCGGAAGAGTCAAGTAATGCATTGAAGGTTAAATTTTTAAGAGCGAATCCTGATTTTTCCTCCAGCGAAGCGTTATCGAGTTGCATGGCAATGCCAGAGAATATTCTTTTTACTTTCACCATAGAAAAATTTAACTTCTTGATATACAAATCATTAAAATTGATTCCCTGGTGAACGAGGGTGTCTGCATAGGTTTTTTTGAACCTGACTTCGGCATTTTGTACGAAGAGGTCGTTGAAATGCACATCCCAGACCTTTGCCTCCTTGTTCGGGGGCGGGGATGCCTTGATAGAATCGAGTATAAACTGGAAGTTGGTCCCTGCAGTATCCTGAAATAGATGGATCTTGGGTTGCTCAACGAAGATGCTGTTGAGATGAATCCGACGGTTCATCAGGCTGAAGCTGTCTACCTGCAACTTGAGTTTTCCGACATAAAACAAGGTATCCCTGGATTGATCTTCAATCAGCAATTTCTCGATAGTAACCTGATCAAAGAATGAAATATCGATGCCTCCCACCTTGATTTTTGTGTTGTAGGTCTGGCCGACTTGTTCCATGAACCATCTGATGGCCACCGTCTGAACTGTTTTGCTGCGAAAGGAAACATACAAAAGTTCAGGCAAAGCTATTAACAGGAAGGCGACGATCAGGAGTGTCTTAACCTTTTTTTTGATACCTTTGGGCACCGAAGGGATAGATGTTTGCTCTTCTGTCATAAGGAGATAAAATTAATACTTTTTGGCGAGTAAAAAGGAACGGATTGCGATCTGATAATATGGACCGGAATAAGGATATTGTGATTTTGGGAATTGAGTCTTCTTGCGATGACACCTCCGCAGCGGTCATGAGAAATGAACGGATCCTGAGCAACGAGGTGGCCGGACAGTCGGTGCACAAGGCCTATGGCGGAGTAGTGCCTGAGCTGGCCTCGAGGGCGCATCAGCAGAATATTATTCCAGTTGTTGATCAGGCAATTAAGAAGGCCGGAATCTCTCTTGAAGAAATTGACGCGATTGCTTTCACCCGCGGACCCGGACTTTTGGGATCACTGCTGGTCGGGGTCTCCTTCGCGAAGGCTTTCGCGCTGGCAAGGAACATACCTTTAATTGAAGTCAACCATCTGCAGGGACACGTTTTGGCCCATTTTATCAGAGATGGCAGTGAACCTCACCAGGTTCCGAAGTTTCCATTTTTATGCTTGCTGGTTTCCGGCGGGAATTCACAGATTATAGTGGTGCGGGGTTATCTCGATATGGAGGTTATCGGTCAGACCATCGACGATGCGGCCGGAGAGGCTTTCGACAAATGTGCCAAGGTGATGGGTTTGCCTTATCCCGGCGGTCCGTTAATAGATAGTTTGTCTAAAGAGGGTGATCCAAAGGCATTTGTCTTTTCCAAACCGAAAATCTCAGGATTGGATTACAGTTTCAGCGGATTGAAGACTTCCTTTCTATACCTTTTGCGTGATGCGATGGCCAAAGATCCAGAATTCATCAGCAAAAATCAGAAGAATCTGTGTGCTTCATTACAATATACTATTATAGAGATTCTATTGGCCAAGCTAAAGTTAGCCTCCCATCAGACTGGTATCAGGGAGATCGCGATAGCCGGTGGCGTCTCTGCCAATTCCGGATTGCGCAAGGCTTTAACTGATATGGCTGTGGACCAGGACTGGAATATATTTATCCCGCCCTTTAAATTCACGACTGATAATGCTGCAATGATTGCCATGACGGGTTACTACAAATATTTAAAAGGAGATTTTGCTTCGCAGGATGTTGTTCCATATTCGCGGGTGACGATTAAATGAAATAAAGAACGCTCCAACGGATATCGCTATCCCTCGTTGCAAACGAGGGATGACATAAAATGACCGCTATCCCTCGTTTGCAACGAGGGATGACATAAAAAGTGAAAAATGAAAAGGGAAAAATTTTCAATTAGGAAGAGGATGAGAAGCTTTGGCTATGCTTTTAATGGGCTGAAAGTGATGTTTGCAGAGGAGCATAATTCGAGGATTCATCTCTTTATTACTGCCATTGTAGTTTTATTTATGCTCATCTTCAGGTTTACTCTGGTTGAATATTGCTTGTTGGTCCTGGCCATTGGGTTGGTTTTCATGGCAGAACTTTTCAATTCTGCACTAGAAAACTTATCTGACCATACCACTCCTGAGCAACATGAAAAAATTAGAAAGGTTAAAGACCTTTCCGCTGCGGCAGTCCTGGTAAGCGCTTTAACCGCTTTTGTGATAGGGTGTCTGATATTGGTGCCGAAATTGATCAATTTATGGGAATTTATCAGATTATCTTGATTAATTCATAGATATTAATAATCGGTTACCAGGCAAACATCGGGTAACTTTCCATCATCTTGTTTACCTCGGCGCGAACCTTCAGGATGTTTTGTTCATTATCGGCATCGAGCAGCACCCGGTCAATCATTTCAACAATTACCCCCATCTGGGCCTCCTTCAGACCTCTGGTAGAAATAGCTGGAGTACCCACACGCAATCCTGAAGTGAGGAATGGCGAACGGCTGTCGAATGGCACCATGTTCTTGTTGATGGTGAGATCTGCCATAACAAGTGCATTTTCAGCTTTCTTGCCCGTGAGATCCGGGAATTTGGTACGGAGGTCTATCAGCATGGAGTGGTTGTCTGTTCCACCTGAGATCACTTTGTATCCTTTGTCCATAAAAGCCTGGGCCATGACTTTGGCATTTTTCTGAACCTGTTGCTGGTAGGTTTTGTATTCAGGAAGCAATGCCTCACCGAATGAAACGGCTTTTGCGGCGATCACATGCTCCAGTGGACCGCCCTGAATTCCGGGAAAAATCGCCGAGTCGAGCAGGCTGCTCATCATTTTGATCTCACCTTTTTTGGTCGCGAGTCCCCATGGGTTCTCGAAATCTTTGCCTAGCAGGATAATTCCACCTCGTGGTCCGCGCAGTGTTTTATGGGTGGTAGAAGTGACGACATGCGCGTGTTTCAGCGGATTGTCCAGCAATCCTGCTGCAATGAGTCCTGCAGGATGGGCCATATCCACCATGAAAATGGCACCGATCTTGTCTGCCAGTGTCCGGATATGGGCGTAATCCCATTCTCTGGAATAAGCCGATGCTCCTGCAATGATCAGTTTCGGTTTTTCCTTCAGGGCCACTACTTCCATCTGGTCGTAATCCACGAGTCCGGTTTCTTCTTTCACGCCATAAGAGACAGGATGATAAAATAGACCGGATGAATTCACAGGTGATCCATGTGAAAGGTGACCGCCATGAGAAAGATCCAGTCCCATGAAAGTGTCACCCGGTTGAAGCACCGCCATCAAAACGGCCATGTTGGCCTGGGCACCGGAGTGGGGTTGAACATTGGCATATTCGGCTCCGAAGAGTTCCTTCAGACGATCGATGGCCAGTTGCTCTGCTTCGTCAATGAACTGACATCCACCATAATAACGGTGACCGGGATATCCTTCGGCATATTTGTTGGTGAGGCAGGAGCCCATGGCATCCATCACCTGTTGGGAGACAAAATTTTCGGAGGCTATCAGCTCAATTCCGTGCTGTTGACGAGCCTGTTCTTTGGCGATGATGTCAAAAATCGCAGTATCTTTTCTCATGGAGTGGAAATTTATTATTTAAGCCGCAAAAGTACAACTTTTGTGAAGAATGTGAAAATGTGAAATTGAGGAAAGCACCGGTCCCTGAGCGTGCCGAAGGGTCAAGTATCCAACGGTCCCTGAGCCTGTCGAAGGGCTTAATTATTTTTTACTATTCTGAGGAGAAATCGACCAGCATATCCCGATAGGCATTGAATATTCTTGATTTGGAGATAAAACCGACGTATTTGCCATTGTGGACCACGGGAAGGTTCCAGGCGCCGCTGTCGTTGAATTTTTTCATGACCATCTCCATCTTTTCGTCGTGAGAGATAATGTCGGGTGATAAAACCATCAATTCCGATACCCTTTTAGAGGCATAGAGTTCCTTTTCGAACATGATTTCCCTGACATCATCGAGCAGTACGATTCCTTTAAAATTGTTTTGATCATCCACTACCGGGAAGATGTTGCGCTTGGATTTCGCGATGATTTTGACAAGTTCCCCAAGTGTTGTTTCGGGTTTGACGGTGAGCAGATCCCTCTCCACCACATTGTGAAGCCTGAGAAGTGTCAAAATAGCCTTGTCCTTGTTGTGGGTGATCAAATCACCTTTCTGCGCAAGACGTTTGTGGTAGATGGAGTGTGGTTCGATGGGCAGGGCGGTCAGGAAGGCAACAGCTGAGGTGATCATCAAAGGAACCAGCAGGCCAAAACCTCCTGATAGCTCTGCGATCAGGAAGATGGCGGTCATTGGTGCGTGCATCACCGCAGCCATCATGCCGGCCATTCCAGCCATTGCGAAATTTTTTGCCGGAACCACCTCTCCGTTGTAATTCAGAATCAGTGAGACCAAAAATCCTGCTAAGCTTCCCAGGAATAGGGTAGGGGCGAAAATACCACCGCTTCCTCCCGCTCCATTGGTAGTGGCTGTCGCGACAATCTTTACCAGCATAATGACAATAACCAGGACAATTAAAGCAAGTTTATCATCCCGGAAATTAAAAAAGAGGGAATTGTTCACTATATGGTGCCCCAAATCATTGACGATCTGATTGATGGTGTTATAGCCTTCTCCCCAAAGGGAAGGGAAGAGGAAGATCATACCTCCCAAAGCCAAACCGCCGATTGCTATCCGAAGCAATGGACTCCTGATCTTCTTTAAACTGCTCTCTATTAACAAATTCCCTCTTGAGAAAAGAACGGAAAAAAGTCCGCAAAAGATTCCCAGCAAAATGTACCAATGAATGTTGGAAACTTTGAAGGCATGGTCAATCTGTAAATTCAGTTCATATCCCGATCCCATTAGAAAATAGGCCAGTGATGCGGCAGTTGCGGCAGAAATCATCAGAGGCAACAGGGATGCCATGGTCAGGTCCAGCATCAGCACTTCGATGGCGAAAAGCATACCCGCGAGGGGCGCTTTGAAGATGCCGGAAATGGCTCCGGCGGCTCCACACCCAATCAGAACTGTCATGGTGCGGTAGTTCAGGTTGAAGGTGCGGGCGAAGGTAGAGCCAATGGCGGAGCCTGTCAGCACAACGGGCGCTTCGGCCCCGACTGATCCGCCGAATCCAATGGTGAGGGTACTGGAGATGATAGAGGTAAACATGTTGTGTGCCCGCAGGTAGCCCTTCTTCCTTGAAATGGATTCCAAAACCTTGGTCACACCATGGCTGATGTCGTCTTTTACCACAAACTTTACGAAGATGTAAGTCAACAAAATACCGATACCCGGATAGAGAAAGTAGCGATAATTTTCGCGCAGGGAGTCAAAATCTTCGGTTAAAAATCTGGTGGAGATGTGGATGATATTTTTGAGTAAAATGGCGGCAAACCCACTCAGCAATCCAACAATAAAGCTGAGTCCCAGTAATTTTTCCCGCTCCGTATACTTCGTTTTTTTTTGGATCAATTTAATAAACATGTGTTTCGTTTTTTAGCTCTTCCATGTCGATTTTCTTGTTGTCGATGGAACGCCAGGCGATCCAAATATAGGCAATTACAAAGGGTACCAACAGGGATACGTAGCTCATAACGGTCAGTGTGTAATGGCTGGATGAACTGTTTCCGATGGTCAGTGAACTCTGAAGGTCGTAGGTAGATGGATAATAGGCTGTATTGTTGAAACCGGCCAGCAGAAATAACGCAAAAATAATCAGTATTGTGCCAATACCGGCGCCCCATATACCTTTGGTACTACATTTTTCGAAGTAGGCAATCGGTCTGATGATCCCGAGTAAAACCAGTGCGACTCCAATCAAAAAAAGTATCGAAACGAAGGGCATCTGTATCAGATTGTGCAGGTACTTGTACGACTCCATCGACACCTCTCCGGTACCCGGATTGACAGCAAATCCCGGGGACAACAATGTCCAGATCACAAATGAAAGGAAGAAGACCACGAAGGGTATGGCATTGATAAGAAGCTGTTTTTTGATCCGTTCCATCATGACGGCATGATTGATCCTGTTCATAAAATAGAGTAGTGCGAGTACCCTGGATAAAAACAATACCGTCAGTCCAAGCAAAAGATTATGCGGATTGAACACAGCTTCGAGACCGTATGCCGGGCCGGTCCATTCTGAAATGATTGGCATTTTTTCACCTGTAAGTCTGGTGATGTTCATTAAATTAACAGAGAATTGTGAACCGGTGAAAAAGGTAGCAACGGCTGTTCCGATCAAAACCGGTGCAAGAATTCCATTGAGTAGCATAAAGGTTTCGTAGGTTCTTTTACCTAACAAGTTACCTGCTTTGCTGCGATATTCATACGATACGGCCTGTATGATAAAGGCAAACAATATCAGGATCCAAACCCAATAGGCTCCGCCAAAGCTGGTTGAGTAAAATAGGGGAAAAGAGGCAAAGAAAGCGCCGCCAAAAGTGACAAGGGTTGTAAACGTAAACTCCCATTTGCGCCCCAGCAGGTTAATTAACAACGTGCGTTCTTCATCCGTTTTCCCGATGGTGTAAATCAGTGTTTGGCCTCCCTGAACAAACATCAGAAAAACAAGGATCGCGCCCAGAAGTGAGACAATCATCCACCAGTATTGCTGTAAAGCTATATGTGTAAATAATTCAATCATAATTTTATGTTTTAAGATTTAGTTTCCGGTAATGCTGAATTATTAACAGGCTTGACTTCCTCCGGACCTTTTTTTATCTGTGTAATCATAATTCTGATTTCAGCGATCAATAAACCGGTGAAAAGGATAAAAAACATCCAAAAGGTGATCTGTACCGAAATGGATTTTAGCTGTGAGACCGCCGCAATGGTGGGTAATATATTCTGGATAACCCATGGCTGCCGACCTGCTTCTGCTAAAATCCATCCCAGTTCGGAAGCGATATAAGCCAATGGAATCGACCAGAGAGCAGTATAAAGGATAAATCGTTTCCTGGCGATTCTGTTTTTAAGTGTTAACCAGAGAATTACAAGGAAGAGGAGACCGAAATGCATCCCTAAAAAAACCATTATTCGGAAAGAATAGAAGGTTAGCGGAATACTTGGTATCAGTTCCTGTACATTCCGACCGTAATAATATCCATACCCAAAATCGGGATAATTTTTCTCGAAAATTACCAGTGATGCTTTAGCCAGACTGTCATTTCCGGCCTTTTTTGCATTTTTATAGGCTGCAAGTGATAGAATAGCTGTCCTGCCTTTTACGCTTCTCTCCTGATAAGAAGGAATGTTTTGTTCCGTATTTCCGTAAACAATATCCTTTATTCCGGGAACATAGGCATTGGCATCCCGAAATGCCATGTATGAAAGCATATTGGGTATTTCTATCATAAACCTGAAATCCTGCTTTTTATGGGATGGCTCTTTCTTGTCCTCTTTCAGGATTCCTATGGCGACTAGCGGAGCATTCTGTTTGCCAACATACAAATTCTCCATGACAGCAAATTTCATAGGCTGGTATTTGGCCATATTTCGTGCGGATCCATCACCGGTTAAAACGACAAAAGCGGTGGTCAGTAATCCGAAAACAGATGCCACCACGATGCTTTTTTTGGCAAAAAGATGTTCTCTGTTCTTTATTAAAAACCAGGCACTTATACCGATGACAAACACTGATGCAAGAACATATCCTGAGGATATTGTATGTAAAAACTTATTGATTGCTACAGGAGAAAAGAGTACCTCCCAGAAATTCACCATTTCATTGCGTGCCGTATCCGGATTGAATTTCATCCCTACCGGATATTGCATCCAGCCATTGGCAACCAAAATCCATAATGCTGATAAGTTTGCCCCAAATGCTACCAGCCACGTTGAAAGCAGGTGGAATTTTTTGCTCACTTTGTTCCAGCCAAAAAACATGACTGCAATAAAAGTACTTTCCAGGAAAAAAGCCATGATTCCTTCGATCGCGAGCGGTGCGCCGAAAATGTCGCCTACAAACCACGAATAGTTTGACCAGTTGGTACCGAATTCAAATTCAAGAATAATCCCGGTAGCAATTCCGATTGCAAAATTTACACCAAAAAGAGACATCCAGAATTTGGTGATCCGTTTCCATTCCGGGTTACCGGTACGCACATACAAAGTTTCCATGAATGCGATGATAAACGAAAGGCCAAGGGTTAACGGCACAAATATCCAGTGATAAAGGGCTGTAAGTGCGAACTGTGCCCGCGACCAGTCAACAAGAGAAAAATCAATATTTTCCATATAGTTTATTTAGTGAGTTGCTCAATTACATGGTTACTGCGTTGTTCGTCTGTACTGAAGTTAGACTTTAAATAATTTGGAAAGAAGAACAATCTCAGCACTAAAAACAGGATGATTAACTTGATCAGGATAATTGCCCACAGCTTTCTCCCAATGATCATACTTTTAAAACCCTGGTAATAAAACTGAAAAAGATTTCTAAGGAGATGCTTCATGAGAAAGGTCTGATGAGACTAAAGTACATCAAAAAAGTAATAATTACAAATTTGAGTTTTACAAAAATTTTGCAGTACTTGTTGGGTCGGGGAGACTCAATGACTACACCGATAGCTCCTACGCCCCAAACCGATATCCAATCCCTGACTCCGTATTGAGCAACCTTGGTTTTGCAGGATTATCTTCAATTTTTTTTCTTAATTGGGCCATGAAAACCCTTAAATATTGGGTTTGTTCCATATATCCCATTCCCCACACCTCTTTTAAAATAAAATGATGCGTCAAAACCCTACCTTCATTTTTCGCAAGTAAGGCCAGCAAGGAAAATTCAGTTGAGGTCAGTTTAACAATTTCATTGTTTTTTTTCACTACGTGGCTTGCCAAATCTATAGTCAGTGAACCAAAAGTTAGGCAGGGATCATCGGATGCATCAAGGCTTTGCCGGATAGCGACCCTGATACGTGCCAATAATTCTCCGGTCCTGAAGGGTTTGGTTAGGTAATCGTTGGCGCCGTTATCCAAAGCCTTAACGATATCGTCCTCCGAACTGCGAACGGAAAGTATCAGGATTGGCTTCAAATACCACTCCCTGAGTTTTTTGAGGATCTCAATCCCATCTGCATCAGGTAACCCAAGGTCAAGGATAATGAGTACAGGGTGGGTGGTGGCGGCATGAATCAGGCCCTCTTTCCCTGTTGAAGCCTCGGAGATCTTGTAGCCATTGGCAGATAGCGTGATCTCAAGCAACCGGCGAATCTGTACTTCATCATCGATGATCAGTATGGTATCGGAATTGGTCATGATGCTTCAGGTTTTTTTTGATTGTTCAAATCTGCAATTTTTACCGGAATTTT
>DATCHD010000013.1:0-13648 GCA_036508555.1 Prolixibacteraceae bacterium | reverse complement strand
GGCATTATTGTTGTAATAACGAATTTTGGAAGGCTTTGTAACATTTTCACCATTCGGAACAATTCTTATTACGCCATTTCTGGAAGTACCAAGCCAAATTTCCCCATTTTCGTCTTCTATTATTCCATCTAATTGGTCATTTATGCCTTTCCAATCGCCTTCAAGCATCCATTTGCCTTTCTCATATTTAAGAGAAATGAACCTACCTCCATCTATTGCAAATATTCGATCAGGATTTTTAGCCGATTGAATTAATTCTGTAATATGTGCGCCGAAGCATATTTTTGCCGCTTTATCTCCTTTTATTTCATAGATGCCATCTGAAATTCCTACTAACAATGAATTTGTATTTTTAGTTTCCAAAAAACACCAGCATTGTCCGGTTTGATTAATTTGTACTTCCTGAATTTGATTTTTGCTATTGATGAAATAAACTTTAGTGCTGGTAGCCATATATATTGTATTATTGTGGCGAATTACACGTTCTACAATGCCTTGCAAACCGGCTTCTTTGCCCCAATAACTTAAATCCAGGCCCAGTTCGGTTTTACTTATGCCATTATTCAAACCAAACCATAAGTTTTGGCAAGTGTCGGTAGTAATTTTCAAAATCTCATTGTTTTGGAGAAGATTACTTTCCTGATAATACTGAAGTACTTTTCCTTGTTTGTCGATCAATATTGCTCCTTTTTTTAAAGAACCTAAAACAAATTTTTCATTTTGAAATACCGAGGCACTGTAAATATTATTGTCATGTATGAAATCGGAATCCCAAGTATTCAAATTTTTTGCAGGAGCATCCGTATTTGGTTGGAAAAGATAGAGCCCATTGGTGCGGGTTGGAATCAGCAAAGTTGTTGGATTGTAAGGCAATATAGCCAAACTGTTTATATCATTAATAAAATCTGATTTGGGAACTTGCGTTAGTTCATTATTTTCGATTTTCATCAAACCTTTTTGAGACATCTTCGTGTAATAAACATCTTTATAAATGAAATCCAAAGAAAACGAACGATTAGTATCTGCTTTGAAAACTTGAAGCTTTTCGGGTGAAACTGAATATTGTAATATTGCATTATAGGTTCGAAAATATACATATTTAGAGGTTAGTTTTACCGACCAAACGGCGCCTAATTTAAATGTTGTATCACGAATCAAATGTGTAAGGGTTTTGTAAATAGCATTTCCTTTGCTATCTGTATCCAAATATCCAAACTCATTGCTTGCACCTATATATATTTTCCCATTTTTGTCTTTTGCCAGGTCATAGGAATAGGCATGTTTATTATTCGGAATCGTGCGCCAGGTTACACCATCATATTCCATTACACCATCTGCAACACCAAAGTAAAAAACCCCTCTCGCGTCCTGTGTTGCACCAAAAATTTGGGTCGAATTATTGTATTCTTTTGGATTATAGTTGCGAATAACGGGAAAACCAATTTCCTGAGCTTCAGAAATTGAGGCAGATGATGCAAGAAGTACTGAAAAAATTAAATATTTTAGTCTTATCACGATGTAAATTTTTGATGCTTCAAACACTTTCCAATTTTTTTCATCGTTGTAATTTTTTCACCACAAAAGTAGGTAAATGAAATTCAGGTTATTACTATCTTCCTTCTTATTCCTGTATTTTGAAATATTTCTCCACCAGGTTAATCAATTTATTCATAAGAATTGTATTAAGCTATAACGTTGGTCTGCATGATGTTCTCAAGTAGGGCTAAATGTCGATCAAACGTACAAAAAAATATAATGAGGAAGTTATCCTTATTACTCAAACTGCTTTAAAAAAAGAGAAACGCCTGAAATACAATGATTTAAAGCGTTTCAGTAAACAAATTGTTTGAACTTGAGCCACGTGTCGGACTCGAACCGACGACTTCTACTTTACGAAAGTAGCGCTCTACCAACTGAGCTAAAGTGGCAAACAGACCGCAAAAGTAGTAAATTAATTTTCCCAGTCTAAAATTATTTTCCCGCAATTGCCCTCTTCCATGATATCAAATGCCTTCTGAAATTCAGTGTAATGGAAACGGTGGGTAATCACAGGAGCAATGTTCAATCCTGAGAGTAACATCTTTTCCATTTTATACCAGGTTTCATACATTTCCCGGCCATATATTCCTTTCAAAGTCAGACCTTTAAAGATCACCTTGTCCCATTCAATCTGGGTTGTATCCGGTAAAATTCCAAGCAAGGAAATCTTTCCTCCGTTATACATCGACTTAATCATACTGTCGAATGCCACCGGTGACCCGGAAACCTCCAGCCCGATATCGAAGCCACCAACCATTCCAACCTGTTTCATGGCAGACGAAATATCCTCTTTAATCGGATCAATCACCAGCGTCGCACCCATCTTTCTGGCCAGCTCCCTCCGGTATTCGCTTACTTCGGATCCCACTACGTTGCGGGCGCCTACAAACCTGCAAATGGCAATCGCCATGCAGCCGATGGGCCCTCCCGCACCCGTAACAAGTACATCTTCGCCGATCAGCGGGAAGGAGAGAGCCGTATGCGTGGCATTGCCCAGCGGATCCATGATGGAAACAATTTCATCCGGAATCAGGGAATCAATGTGCAGCACATTTTCCGCAGGCACAGAGACATATTCCGCGAATCCGCCATCACGGTTCACCCCGATTCCGATGGTGTGATCACAAATATGCCTTCTTCCGCGACGGCAGTTCCGGCAGAAACCGCATGCGATGTGCCCTTCGACAGTCACCCGCTCGCCAATGCTTACTTTTGTGACTTCTTGCCCTATTTTGACTACTTTTCCAACATATTCATGACCAATTGTCATCGGTGTTTTGATGGTTTTTTGCGCCCATGCATCCCATTTGTAGATATGCAGATCTGTTCCGCAAATAGCAGATTTACTGATTTTTACCAGCACTTCATTTACTCCTGGTTCAGGAATCGGAATATCTTCCATCCATAAACCCTTTTGTGGCAGACACTTTCTGATTGCTTTCATTTCTCTCTCTCTGATTTCTTTGATACAAAGTAACAAATTTCCCAGACGCTAAATCCTAATAAATATCACCCTTTGTCCTGTTTATACCCATCCGGAGAAGGTGGTAATCTCAAATCCTGTTCTTTTGTCAAACCATTATGTTGTCTATTTTTACACCGTGAAATCATCATTCAATAATTGCCTGTGTTAAAGTACTACATTCTGTTCGCCTACATCCTGCTGATGATCGGAATCGGGATCTACTCTTCACGAAAGATCCGCAATCCAGGCGATTACCTGGTTGCCGGGAACCGTGGAACCGTTTGGCAAATAACGGGTTCGCTGCTGGCCACTATCCTGGGAAGTTCTGCCATCCTGGGCAGTTGTGACCTGGCTTTTACGCAGGGGTGGGCCGCCGCCTGGTTGCTGTTGTCGGCTGCAACCGGACTCTTATTACTCTTTTTTGTTGCTCCACTGATAAAACGTTATGGCAAATACACACTTCCACAGCTGATCGGGGATCAGTATGGAAAAGAGGCCAAAACAATTGCCTCATTGGTCATTCCGGTCGCCTGGATTGGTGTCATTGGTGCACAAATTATCGGCGGGGCCAAGGTGATGAACAGCTTTTTTGGCTGGTCGTATGAAGCATCGGTCTGGGGAATTGGTCTGCTGTTTATTTTCTACACGGCCATCGGCGGACAGATTTCCGTCATCAAAACTGATGTCACACAATCGATTATCATTATTTTTGGAGTGATGGCAGTGGCTGTGTACCTCTTTTACGGTGTTCCTGTTAAACAGTCGGCAGTACCCCGGTTGACTTTCCCTTTCAATGCAGGCTTTCACCCGATGGATCTTTTCGTGCTTTTTTTGACCTATTCTACGACTTTCCTGGTAGGTCCGGATATTTACACCAGATTATTTTGTGCAAGTAATGAGCAGGTTGCAAGAAAAAGTGTGCTGCTAACAGCCTTGATATTAATTCCTTTCGCCTTTTTGATTACTTATCTTGGAGTATTTGCCACCAACCAGTACCCTGATTTTGATTTCAGACAAGGCTCCTCCCTGATCTCTGTGATGAATCACATTTTGCCAGCGTGGGGGATCGGCCTGCTGGTGGCTGCCATCCTGTCGGCAGTGATGTCTTCTGCGGCTACAACACTGCTTACTTCCGCTGTAATTGTCACCAATACATTTAAAGAAGACCTCGATTCAAAGTCATCTCTGCGTCTGACCAAGGTGATCATGCTCATCATCGGACTGTTGAGCATCCTGCTATCGCTGAAGGTGACATCCATCGTTCAATCTCTTCTGATCGCGCTGACCTTCTTCTCGGGCGCGTTTATTCTCCCGGTTTTGGCTGGTTTGGTTGGTTTCAGAAATAACAGACTGCACAGTAATCTTGCCATGATCTTCGGCGGTTTGACTGCTCTTGCAGGAAAAATTATAAGCATCTATGCTGACCACATGACGGGTAACCTATTGATTCTGTCCGCCTTTATCCTGAACGGATCGCTGCTTTTCCCGGGAGGAAAATGGGTAGGCAGAAAATAGAATTCCCGAACAAAAAAAGATACTTTTGATCAAATTTTTTCGCTTGGAACATTCACTTATATTATACCACAACGACCAGCAGATTTTTACCAGTGACGAACACTGGCTCTATCCATTATTTGAGGTGGAAACGTTCCTCAAGCAGTCGTCTATTCCGGTCGGAGAGCTTTTCTTGCGGGATAAAATTGCAGGTAAGGCCGCGGCTGCACTGATTGTCAGGCTGGGGATACGAGCGTGTCACATCGACTTGTTGAGTGAAAGAGCCATCCCGGTTTTTGAGCAACACGGCGTAAAATTCACCTTCGATCAGATGGTGGATCACATCCAATGCCGCACCGAAGACCTGATCACAGATAAGATGAGTATGGAGGATACTTATCTGTTTCTAAGAAAGAGAGCGGGAAAGGTGCAGGGTACTACCTTGAAAATCAATTCGCTGACAGTTTCAATAGGGGGAAAATTAATCCTTGAAAATCTGGATCTTGAAATCGGACGTGGAGAACAACTGATTATTCAGGGCGAAAATGGCAGTGGAAAAACCACCTTATTGCGAACAATTCTTGGTCTGAGTAAGCCAGATTCGGGCACGATATTGATTGGGGAAGATCTTGTAGGAAGTGCTGCATGGCTTAAAAACCGTGTCCAGTCTGGCTACCTGAATCAGGATACCATCAAAAATAATTTCCCGATCACCGCTGCAGAGGTTGTAGCAATCGGTGTCAGCGGGATTAAGATATCTAAAGGCGAACGGGATTACCGGATTGAATTATCTATGCGCAAAACGGGATGCTTTCACCTTCAAAATCAATTGTTTAACCAGCTTTCGGGAGGGGAGAAGCAACGAATTTCACTGGCAAGGTGTTTGTGTCAGAATGCCCGGTTGCTTCTGCTGGATGAACCGACTTCCTATCTGGATGACAGTGGGAAGGACGAACTCGCGGCGCTTTTATACGAACTAAGCCGGAACGAGGCACCGACCATGCTGTTGGTATCGCACGATTCCATCTGGGTTGACAAGCTGAAATGGCACAGAAAAACGCTGAAAAACGGAAAATTATGTTAGAGCTTTTTAGCTATACACCTGTAATGAAGGGATTTATCGTTCTGATTCTTACCGGATTTGCCTTTCCTATCACCGGCGTTTATCTATTACGGATGAATCTGCTGCCCTTGCGTTTCATGCTCATGCATGGAGCCATCCTGGGAGGCGCTCTTTCGCTTGCCATGGAGGTAAATCCTTTCGCAGGAACGTTGGTAATCAATCTGTTGCTGGTGCTTTTGATGACACGAATGTCCCGGTCCCTCAAGACAGACCCAGGTCAGCTGAGTGCATTTTTCATGGTCGTCTCCATCTCTTTAGCCTTTATTTTCATATACAGGTTCCAGGTTCCCGCCAAAGACACGCTAAGTCTGATGTGGGGGAGTCTTTATACCTTAAATGGATTTGAATTTGTCGGCACATTGGTGTTTTCAGTAATGCTGATATTGTTTCAGGCACTCTACCGTCATCAACTGAGAGCGGTCTTTTTTGATGCGGATATTGCACGGACATCCGGCGTAAACGAATCGGGATTTTACTATGCCATCATTCTGATAACCGCTGTAACAGTTGCTGCAGCTATGAAACTCATTGGAGCACTGCTTCTTGACGCATTGTTATTGTTACCGGCTTTGATCGCCTCTTATCACGCCAAAAGTTATCGTGGAATGGTGCTTTGGTCCTCCTTTTGGGGCGGATTGTTTGCAACGGTTGGATTTTTATTGTCTCTGGTTTTCGAATTGCCAGCCAGTTCGACGATCGCGATTTTTGCCTCCTGTGTATTTCTTGTCCTGATTATAACTCATAAAAAATGAAGATTTTCAATATCATTATAGCCTCAATTTTTCTTTTTGCCGGATGTGTCCAGCCTGCAAAGAACAATATCACGGTAGTGGCTACCAACTCCTGGACGGGTGCATTTGCCAGGGCAGCCGGTGCAAAAAATGTGATAATCCTGGCACCGTTTGAGATGGAACATCCTTCCGAATATGAGCTAAGAGCAACCGATATTCCCCTGATTATGAATGCCAGGTTGATTATTTATGCTGGATATGAAACGATGGTTAAGCGGCTGCAATCGGGCATGGATCTGAAAAAAGAGGTTCTGCTGAAGATTGAAACTGATTACAGTATGGCTACCATAGAAAGATCGGTCATGGAAATTGCCCAACGCCTTGGAACAGAGAAGGTAGCGCTTCAAAATCTTGATTCCATTCGCCATTTAATGATCGAGTCCAGATCGCAAATGGATAAATCAGGAATTAATTCCACACCTGTTTTGGTTAACTTTTTCCAGCAATCTATTGCCAAAGAAATGGGGTTTGAAGTAGCGGGAGTCTTCGGTCCGGCCGCTCTGGAGGCGGGAGATTTAAATAGAATGGCTAAAGCCAGATCAGGTCTGATTCTTGATAATGAGCATAATCCGGTTGGTTTACCTCTGAAAACAGTCAAAACCGGTACGGCTTATAAGAAATTACTCAATTTTCCTGGTCTGCATCAAACGGTTACATTGCTGGATGTCATAAAATACAATGTTCACCTGATTAATTCATCAGCCGAGTAAACATTCGCATTTTTGTGCATTTTGATATTGTTAAAATCCATTAAATTTGCAGATCGAAAATAATTTAGTACAAAAACTATGGGACGCGCATTTGAATATCGTAAGGCTAGAAAAATGAAACGTTGGGGAGCCATGGCCAAAACTTTTACGAGAATTGGAAAAGAGATCGCCATCTGTATCAAAACGGGTGGACCTGATCCTATTTCCAATTCCCGTCTGAGAGTTTTGATGCAAAATGCCAAGGCAGCCAGTATGCCCAAGGAAAACGTGGAAAGGGCGATCAAGAAGGCAACTTCAAAAGATCAGGCTGATTATAAGGAGGTGGTTTACGAAGGTTATGGACCTGCCGGGATTGCCATGCTGATTGAAACTGCCACCGATAACCCAACCCGTACCGTTGCCAATGTTAGAAGTTATTTTACCAAGATGGGCGGATCGCTTGGCACTACCGGATGCGTTGATTATATGTTTGAACGCAAATGCCAGTTTAAAATAATTGGAAAACCCGGCCTTGATATTGAAGAACTGGAGTTGGAAATGATAGATTTCGGGGTTCAGGAGATTTTCGAAGAGGATGAAAACATCATCATATATGGTGATTTCGAAGCCTTTGGACCGATTCAAAAATATCTGGAAGAGAATAATTTCGAACTTGTGAGTGCTGATTTTGAAAGAATTCCTTCTGAAACCAAGGAATTAAACGAGGAACAAATGGCTGCCAATGAGAAACTTCTTGCAAAATTTGATGAAGACGAAGATGTCACAAATGTTTATCATAATATGAAAGAATAATAATTTGGAAAAGTATGATTATTTAGGTCGAATAATTTGGAAAATCGCCAAAACTGTATTACATTTGCTAAGTAATTGATGTGATCAATAAAAAATATTTAAGAAACCCTTTCACACTTTGAAAGGTTATTTAGGTTAGGTTTAGGTTAGGTAAAGCAGGGAGGTTTTCATACTCCCTGCTTTTTTTTAATTTTGAGCCATTCAAACTGATTAAAAAATGATAGAATTCCAACCAACGAAGTATCATCTGAAGTCACTCTGCTGTGATACCGAATTTCCTGATAAGAACTGGGAATTGCAATGTCCTCATCCTCACGCTCCCTCATTGGTCAGAGCCATCTACGATAAAAGTAAATTTGAGTTGAATCCGGATAATTTTGGTTTGTACGTGTTTTCCAATTGGCTGCCCATCAACAAAATACTAAAAGGGTCCGGCGCGCCTGTGACTTATAAAAGCCAGGGAATTTCCAAACACCTGGGCTTGGACCAGTTGTACATTACTTTCAACGGATACTGGCCGGAGAAGGGTGCTTTCATGAAATCGGGAACGTTCAAGGAATGTGAAGCTTATTCTGTTTGTGCCAGAACCAACAGTTCAGAAGGTGTCATGGTGGTGGCATCAGCAGGAAATACCGCCAGGGCATTTGCCAGAGTCTGTTCAGACAACAAAATTCCATTACTTCTGACCATTCCATTGGATAATATTGATTCCTTATGGTTTGAAGGTCAGATAGATCCCTGCGTACGGGTCATTGCCTGTGAAAGTGGGGGCGATTATTTTGATGCCATCCATCTTTCAAATTTGGCCATTGAACTGGATGGTTTCTACCCGGAAGGAGGGGCTAAAAATGTGGCCCGTCGCGATGGAATGGGCACTACGGTGTTATCTGCAGTTTCAACGATAGGCAAGATTCCGGATTACTACTTCCAGGCAATTGGGAGTGGTACAGGAGCTATTGCCGCCTGGGAAGCCAATCTTAGATTTCTGGAAGATGGCCGCTTTGGAGCCAATAAAATGAAGCTGATGCTTTCGCAGAATGCGCCTTTTTTACCGATTAAAGAGGCATGGGACCATCATTCTCCTGTCATTCTTCCGATGGACGATGATATTGCCAGAAAACAGGCTGAAGAAATAAATGCCAGGGTGTTGTCCAACAGAAAGCCACCTTATGCGATCAAAGGAGGATTATTTGATGCATTGACAGATGCGGGCGGAAGCATATTGGGAATTTCCAATGAAGAAGCTCAAAAAGCGGCAGAGCTCTTTCTGGAACTGGAAGGAAATGATCTCGAACCAGCAGCAGCCGTCGCGTTAGCATCACTGATCAAGGCAGTTGATGAAAATCTTGTCGATCCAAAGTCTTTGATAATGATTAATATAACAGGAGGAGGGATTAAGAAATTCAAACAGGAACATCAGGTCACTTACTTGAAACCTGAAAAGATCTTTGCCCTTCATACGGATCCACAGGAAATCAAGCGTCAAATCGCAGAGATGTTCCTATTTTGAGGTTCGTAAACCTTTGCAGCAAGTGAAACGGACTGATCTGTCTGTTTTTTAAACCTAACGAAAATCATCCCGTTTCTTGGACAGATTGATTAAGTTTGCATTCAATTTTTTGAAGCATTTGTTCATTACGATAACTAAATACGAATTTCATGAAAAACTGGTTGCCGGTGATGGCTCTTACTTTTGTAATAGTCTCTTGTTCAAACGAAAAAAAAACCATGAAGGAGATGAATCCATTTTACGAAACTTACACTGCACCTTTTGGTGTTCCACCTTTCGATAAAATCGAAAACAAACATTATTTGCCGGCTTTCAAAGAAGCAATCAGCAGGCATGAGAGGGAGATTGAACAAATCGTCGCCAATTCTGCAAAACCCGATTTTGCCAACACCATCGAAGCAATGGATAAAAGCGGAGAGCTTTTGAACAGGGTTTCAAATGTATTTTTCAATGTAAAGGAGGCTAATACGAATGATTCTATTGATCAGATTGCTGAGGTTGTAGCCCCGTTGCTTTCTCAGCATAACGACGCGGTTAATATGAATGACAAATTGTTTGCAAAGGTAAAAGTCGTTGATGATCAAAAAGATAAGCTGAATTTGACCCGCGAGCAGGCGAGGTTATTAGAGGAAACTTACAAGCGTTTTGTGCGCGGAGGTGCCAACCTTCCCGCCGACAAAAAAGAGATATTCAAAAAAATCAATACCGATCTTTCGCTGCTTGAGTTGAAATTTGGAAACAATATGTTAGCCGAAACGAATGGTTTTAAGCTGGTGATCGACAAAAAAGAAGATCTGGCCGGTCTTCCGGAAACTGTTGTTGTTGCCGCTGCCGAGGAAGCCAAAACCAACAAAATGGATGGAAAATGGATTTTCTCCCTGCAAAAACCGAGCTGGATTCCTTTCCTAACCTATTCTCAGAAACGTGATCTGCGTGAAAAATTGTACAAGGCTATGTACAACCGCAGCAACAATAACAACGAATTTGACAACAAGAGTGTCATCAATAAAATTGTCAATCTCCGCCTGCAAAAGGCAAATCTGTTGGGTTTTGAAAGCTGGGCAGCCTATGTGCTGGATGATTGCATGGCCAAAACTCCTAAAAATGTTTACGATCTGATCGGAAAGGTTTGGACACCAGGACTCAAGCGTGCCAAGGAAGAGGCAAAAGACATGCAGGATATGATCGTCCGCGAAGGCGGTAAATTCAAGCTGGAGAGCTGGGATTGGTGGTTCTATTCAGAAAAAGTCAGGAAAGAGAAGTATGACCTGAACGAAGAAGAGGTTCGTCCCTATTTCGAACTCAACAAGGTAAGGGAAGGGGCCTTCACAGTAGCCAATAAATTGTATGGTCTGACCTTCAAGCAATTGCAGAATATTCCTTTATATCATCCTGATTGTCAGGTTTTTGAAGTCGACGACAAGGATGGTTCCCTGATCGGAATTCTCTATATGGATTTCTTCCCCCGTGCTTCCAAAAAAGGAGGTGCCTGGATGAATAATTACAGGGATCAGTACCATTACGAAGGACAAGCAGATGTTCGTCCTGTAGTTTCCAATACTTTTAATTTCTCAAAACCCGCCGGAGATAAGCCGGCTTTGCTGAATTTTGACGAAGTTGAGACCCTGTTTCATGAGTTCGGTCATGGTCTGCACGGATTGCTTACCAAATGTCATTACAGAACTTTATCAGGTACTTCCGTGGCCCGCGATTTTGTTGAACTGCCATCCCAGGTGATGGAACATTGGGCTGTTGAGCCGGAGGTGCTGAAGATGTACGCCAAACATTACAAAACAGGTGAGACCATACCTCAAAAGCTGGTCGATAAGATTATCAAAGCCGGAAAGTTTAACCAGGGCTTTATTACGACCGAATTCCTTGCTGCTGCTATCCTTGATATGGATTATCATACCATTACAAAGGCTGAAGAGATAGATGTGGAGAAATTCGAAAAAAACTCCATGGAAAAGGCCGGACTGATTCCGGAAATCATTCCGCGTTATCGTTCTACTTACTTTAACCATGTCTTCCCGGGAGGATATTCGAGTGGTTATTACAGTTATATCTGGGCGGAAGTGCTGGATGCCGATGCTTTTGAGGCCTTCCTGGAGAAGGGAAATATCTTTGATCAGGAGGTAGCGACTTCGTTCCGTAAGAACGTTTTAGAAATGGGTGGCACAGAGGAAGCCATGAAAGAATATGTTAATTTCAGGGGAAAGACGCCCGGAATTGAGCCATTACTTAAGAATCGCGGTCTGAATTGACGATAGCTTAAAGGTGCTCTAAATTTTCCTTTCTGAAAGGCGGGAAAAAGACCCAGTATATTCCTCCAAGCGAGGAAATTGCAGATAAAATATAGAACATCACACTTAAAGCAACGGCAAGTTCTTTGTCAAGGTGAAGAACATTGGCCAACAACACAAAGGCCATTTCCCTTGCCCCGACTCCTCCTACGGTAATTGGCAATGCTGTCGCGATAGCGGATAGAAAAAATACAAACAGGTATTCCGTAACATTGGTAAACTGATTGAAAGAGTAAAGAATAAACATCGCGGCAACCAATTGGACTAGCTGCAAAAGCAACGACCATGCAAAAAGTCCGGCATGGATGGGAACGAAACTTTTCAGAAATATTTTTAGCACAAAGTAATAAAAGGCGTACAATGCCGGGACGCACAGCCATCCGTACCATCCAATTTTGAATTCGTCACCGGCAAAATAGTATAAGAAAATGGTGATCATGCCGATGGCTACCAGTCCGGCGATACGGTTTACCAGCATCGCGCCGATGTTTTTCTTGACACCGTTCTGTCTGTATTTGTTTACCAGATAGACTTTTACTCCGTCTCCGCCAATGCCGCTCGGAAGAAAAAGATTGTAGAACAATCCCAGCCAAAATAGTTTTAAGTTAAGTATGGGGGAGATATGTGCCCCCGTGCTTCGAAAGGAGAGGTTTTGCCGGAATCCGGAAAGCACAAAAGAGATGGCTATTAGCACAAATGAGACAGCCAGGTACCAGTAATTTGCCGTAGAAAATAAGATGATAACTTCCTTTAATTCAATTTTGGATAGAACCCACCAGATCGCACCGACCGAAACAGTTAACTTGAGTAAATTACCGACAACCTTCTTTACTTTTTCCGACACAAGAATTCATTTAATTAAAACTGGCAGCAAAAATACAATTTATCAGACTTGAATGAAAATTTTATCAATCCTTTTCGAACATCGATTTGTCAGCTCCACAGATCGGACAGCACCAATCGTCCGGTAAATCCTCAAATTTTGTTCCAGGTTCTATGCCCGAGATCGGATCACCCTTTTCAGATTCGTAGGTAAAGTGACAAAGCTGGCACTGCCATAATTCGTTCGCCTTGCGGCCTTCTTGACCGGAGGCGTCATTGCAGGCCGAAACGTCGTTGCGGACTTGACCCTTCGCGTCATTGCGGGCTTGACCCGCAATCCCCTCATTCAGGGGGTTTTGACTTTCGTCAGAATGACTGCTTGGTACAACATATTGGTTAATTACCTGCAAGCGGTTATTGTGGATATTGGTTTTGTCTACATAAGTAGGAGCATTCTTCGGCGAGAATCCCTTCATTACTTCACGGTAGTACTTGTATGTCAGCGAATTGGCTTCAGAATCAATTAAATCCGAGGCTAACACTTCGCCGATGAAGATCAGGTGGCTTCCTACATCAAAGGTATCGGTTATTTTGCAGTCAAACCAGGCCAGACAGGAGTCTTTGATGATAGGGGAGCCGGTCTCACCAATGAAATAGTCGACACCCTTGAACTTATCAATCTCTCTGCCGCTCCGGTAACCGAAATCACCGATAAGTCCGGTAGAAGCTTTCTCCCTGAGTATTGAAAATGCGAATGCGCCGCTTTGTTTAATAATCTCAGCCGAAAAATTATCCTTGTTGCAACTGATCCCAAATTTTGGTGGCTGGGAAGTAACCTGGAAAACCGTATTGGAGACATATCCTGCTTTGGTATCCTGGTATTTCGCGGATACCAGATACAGGCCGTAAGAAACCTTGAAGAATGTTTCAAAATTTATCATGATAAGGAAGTTTTTGTGTGTATATTGATTCACTAAATATAATTGAAATCGATTAAGTAATGGTTAAAATATAATGTCGTATTTTATACCTATATTTTGTAAGACATCAAACAATCGTTCTTTGAGATTCTGAAAGCAGAGATATGCATCAAAACTCA
>DATCHD010000012.1:0-7805 GCA_036508555.1 Prolixibacteraceae bacterium | reverse complement strand
GGTTTCACCGAACGATAATGGATCATCCGGGGATGCTTTTCTGAGAGTATCATCACTCCTGCAGAGTAGCAAAGTTGATGTTTTTCTTTCTCTTTTGCCAAATCGCTCACTCCATGGTAAATGATCAGCCAGCCATGCTTTGTAAGAATGGGCGGAGTACCTCCACCTATTTTAAGTCGTTCCCAAGGAGAAACAGGAGTTGCCAGCCTATGATGCGAATTAAATAAACCAAGCTGTTTCAAAT
The DNA here is from genome assembly GCA_036508555.1 of Prolixibacteraceae bacterium. Lineage (GTDB taxonomy): Bacteria > Bacteroidota > Bacteroidia > Bacteroidales > Prolixibacteraceae > CAINVV01. The sequence continues at coordinate 7,561 of DATCHD010000012.1, read as the reverse complement.
TCCGACCTTCCATTGGCATCGGACAGTACGAAATCCAAATACTTTCATGATCAAGATCGACTATGCGTTCTTTACCCTTATAGGCAGTTTCTTCAGGTCGGGTGCCGGGGAAAAGTGGCCGGTGCAGAATAGCCATCTGCATTTTTCCGGCATGGTTGGGAATGGCTACAGGGAAAAGGCTGGCGTCCTTATTATCTACATGGGCAAAATCGATGTCCTGAAATGGGGCATACCTCGCCAGACCCAGTCGGTCCCAGTGCAATAAATCCGCGGAAATGGCCAGTGCAGTGCGAGGACCATTGGGCGAGAATCCCGTGTAACTCATCATGTAACGTTTAAGTGGTTCAATATATGTGACCCTTGGGTCTTCACATCCACCACTGCCGTTGGGTCGGAGTTCATAATCAGCTTCTGGCTCAAGTGCAATGCCAAGCCGTTCAACTCCTTCCGGATCGCCATCCTTATTAAACTTAACCCGGGCGATTCCAATGCGTGAATAATTGCCTTTTGCCACGAGGCGCGGGAACAGGTACAATTCACCATCTGGGCCACGAACGGCAGCCGGATTGAGTACGCCTTCCACTTCCATCGGATTGCCGGGTTCCGGTTCCATGATCTGTCCCATGCGCTGCAATTTTAATCCACTCATCGATATTTCTCCTTGTAACCTGGTGAATCATAAACGCCCTCCAAACAAGCGATGATAGTTTCAATTACCCGCTTCGATTCGTTCGGATCTTTTACCTTTATACACAGAACGCCTGCTTCTTTGACCGGATAATCGTTTCCACCGGGGAATAAGGCATCTCCGATAAAAATCATCTCATGTATTGAAATCCCAAGCGTATCACGGAGTTTTCCAATCCCATAGGCTTTGTCAATACCGGGTTTGGTCACATCAACCGATGTTGTTCCACCCAGACGCACCGAAAATTCCGGAATACTTTGATCCAGAATTGCTTTGATTTTCTTTCGTTTAGCAAAATCAGGATCCCATTTCTTCTTTTCTTCAATAGGTGCCTGCTGTCCCAATGCTGAATAGGTGATCTGGCTTCCCCGATCTTCAATGGTTTCGCCCCAAACCTTTTCAACTTTAAACCCCGTTTTATCAATCGCATTTTTTAAGGAACCGATGATTTTCTCCTTTTCATTTGCGGTGAAATCTTCAGAATAGAGCTTTTCCCAACCCTGATTGTACTGGTAGAACTTTGTTCCGCAGGTTGGAAGCAGGGAGAGATTTCCCAGACATTTGTCGTGGGGAAGGTTGGAAAGCAGTTGTTTTTCAAACTGCGGCCAATCGCCTCCGGAAATGACCGCCACCCTGACGATTCCGAGAAGGTTGTACAGCAGTTTCGACATTTCGGGGTCGAGTGGTGATTTGCTTTCCGCAATCGTACCGTCCAAATCAAAAACTATCAGTCGTTTCATGGCACTCCCGTCCACTCTTCTTTTCCTTTTTCCAGTGCTGCCACTTTTGCCAAACGTCGGGTAAACCGTTCTTCTGCCTTGAAATCGGCATTCAGGAATGCCTGAACCAATTCCCAGGCAAGGGCAGATCCGATAATCCTGCCCCCAAGGCACATAACATTCATGTTGTCGTCCTCAACACCTTGATGGGCAGAGAAAGAATCTGAGATCAGAGCTGCCCGCACGCCGGGTACTTTGTTGGCCGCGACGCAAGCCCCAACGCCACTGCCACAGATGGCCAGTCCACGGGTAATTTCTCCTCCTGAAACTGCCCTGGCCAACGGCCCCACAAAATCAGGGTAGTCATCCCCATCGACCAACTCCCAGGCACCAAAATCCTTCACCATATAACCGGCAGAAGTAAGTGCTGCCAACAATTGTTTTTTTAACTCAAAACCACCGTGATCGGCAGCTATACCAATGTGCATTGTTTTATAATCGTGCATATAATTCTCCTTTCTGAGTTCAATCCGGTTTCCATTTCCAGTTGCGTATTTCCGGCAAATCTTCTCCATTTTTATTAATATATGTTCTGTGTTCAATAAGCTTTCCCTCCAGCAATAGTTTCAGTTTAGCCGCTTTGTCACTCAATTGTGGCAGACGATTTATTACATCTATTACCAAGTGAAACCGGTCAAGATCATTGAGCACCAGATTGTCAAAAAAAGTAGTTATAGTGCCTTCTTCCTTATAACCACGAACATGCATGTTTTCATGGTTAGTACGGCGGTAGGTAAGAAGGTGGATTAGTTTGGGATATCCGTGAAAGGCAAAAACAATAGGTTTATCTTTCGTAAACAAAGCATCAAACTCAGAATCAGTTAATCCGTGTGGGTGTTCTGTACGGGGTTCAAGTTTCATTAGATCGACCACGTTAACCACCCTGATTTTCAGGTCAGGTAAATGTTCCCGAAGAATAGAAACTGCTGCCAGTGACTCAAGCGTTGGCACATCACCGCAACTGGCCATTACTACATCCGTCTGCGAACCTTGATCATTGCTTGCCCATTGCCAGATACTAATTCCACGGGTGCAATGTTCTATTGCGTCTTCCATGTTTAACCATTGAGGTGCCAGGTATTTACCGGCAATCACAACATTGACGTAATTACGGCTCCTTAAACAATGATCCCCAACGGATAATAAACAATTCGAATCCGGTGGCAGATAGACACGCACAATGGAAGCCTTTTTGTTTACCACATGATCAATAAATCCGGGATCCTGATGGGTGTCGCCATTATGCGCCTGTTGCCAGACATGGGAAGCAAGCAGGTAATTCAGTGATGCTATTTTTTTTCTCCAGGGCAATTTATTGCAAATTTTCAGCCACTTGGCATGCTGATTGAACATCGAATCGACAATATGAATAAATGCTTCATAACTGGTAAACAGCCCGTGTCGTCCGGTGAGCAGGTATCCTTCGAGCCAGCCTTCGCATTGATGTTCGCTCAATATTTCCATTCCCCGTCCCTGAGTTGCTATAAATTCGTCATTATCTTGTGTTTGAGCTTCCCATTGCCGGTTGGTCACCTCAAAAATGGCGTTTAAGCGGTTGGAAAGGATTTCGTCTGGACCGAAAACCCGGAAATTGTTTTGCTCCATATTAAGTTTGATCACATCGCGAAGGAATTCTCCAAGCACATGCGTGTCGGAAGATTGAACCGAACCCGGCGATGTAACCTGAACGGCATGATCCCGGAAATCTGGCATAATCAGGTCGTGCAATAATAAGCCCCCGTTGGCATGTGGATTAGCACCCATTCTTTGTTCCCCTTTTGGCGCAAGCTCGGCCAATTCTGGCAAAAGGCGACCGTTCGTGTCAAAAAGTTCTTCAGGCTTATAGCTTTTCATCCAGTTCTCAAGAAGCTTTAAATGATGCGGATGATCGGAATCTACGAGCAGTGGAATCTGGTGTGCCCGAAATGTGCCCTCAATTTGCAGTCCATCAACTTCTTTGGGTCCGGTCCAGCCTTTAGGTGAATTGAATACAATCATTGGCCAGCGCGGACGAGTGGCATCATTATTGTCTCTGGCATTGCATTGAATTTGTTTAATTTCCTCAATAGCAGTATCTAAAATACCAGCCATGAGTTGATGCATTTTTTCCGGTTCATCCCCTTCTACAAAATAAGGAGTCCATCCATAACCTCGGAGCAACTGTTCCAGTTCCTCACGCGGGATACGAGACAGAATCGTTGGATTGGCAATTTTGTAGCCATTTAGATGCAAAATTGGCAACACAGCTCCATCTGAAATCGGATTTAGAAATTTGTTGGAATGCCAGGCAGTTGCCAATGGACCAGTTTCTGCTTCACCATCACCGATTATACAAGCTACAATTAGTTCCGGATTATCAAATGCAGCTCCAAAGGCATGACTTAGTGAATATCCCAATTCTCCACCTTCGTGGATTGATCCGGGACAATCGGGCGAAACATGACTGGGAATTCCACCCGGAAAAGAAAATTGAGTAAACAACTTTTTCAGTCCGGCTTCGTCCCGGGTAATATCAGGATAAATCTCACTGTAAGAACCTTCAAGGTAAGTATTACCGACCAAAGCTGGCCCACCGTGACCGGGACCTGCTATATAAAACATATCCAAATCGTATTTTTTAATAACCCTGTTCAAATGAGCGTAAATAAAATTTTGCCCTGGCGTGGTGCCCCAATGGCCCAACAGCATGTTCTTTATATGTGAAAGCTTTAACGACTCTTTAAGCAAAGGGTTTTCGTGGAGATAAAGCTGTCCGACTGATAGATAGTTGGCTGCACGCCAGTAAGCATTCATCTTTCGAAGTAGGTCTGCCGATAATGGTTTACCCTTTTTATCCTTCTTTTTCTTTTTGGGAACAATGTTCTCTTTGAACCCTTCTCTTACTTCCTTAACTATTTTCTTTTCAGATACTTTGTTTATTTTCATGGTCTTATTTTTTTATAGCCTGGTCATCAAACCAATATCCCTGGCGATTGTAATGACGATGCAACTTGGTCTCATAATCCCGGGTTAGCAGAGACTCCTCCGTGTATTCCGGTGACTGTTTGATTTCCTCAGAGGAAAGATTGACAAATACTTTTGAATCATTCCAACTGATTTGGTCAATCCATTTGGGTGAAATCAGGACTTTTTTTCCACCGAACCAGTTTGTTGTATCTATAATCAAATATCGGATTGCCCATGTTTCGTCATCAATTACAAAATCAGCTACATGGCCTATTTCGCCGTCATTGGCCTGAATATGGTAGCCACTCAGCACATTGGTGCTTCGCAAATGTGGATCCCAGGATTTCTCCTTTTTATTGGTTGATTGCCATTCTTTACTGTCACGCATAATATAAGGATAAGCACCCCACATGCCTATACCGTTCCAATAAATCGGATATCCATAATACCCAAAATAAGCTGCCTCAAATTGTTGCGATACTGGTTTGTCACTACTCAAAGAAGGGCTGTCCTCAACCTGTTTTTTGCTCAAATTAATACCGATTTGTTCTTCTTCTTTATTTACCGAAACCAATGCGTATGGTGAAATTAATACTTGGTTGCCTGTAAACCAGTTGCCAGTATCGGCAACGAGATAACGAATAGCCCAATACTTGTCATCGAAATAGAATTCTTTGACTTTGCCAATTTCACCATCTTTACTGTCTAATTTGTAATCTTTTAGGGATTTTGCTTTAATTAACATAACTGTTTTCCTTTCATTAATTATTAATTATTATTTCATTGACTGTTTTAGCTATCATCCATTCCTCATCGGTATGAATGACTCGTATGGAAGCCTTTCCGTTATTTGTTGAAATTATCGGTGCGTTTGCATCGTTTTGCTTTTCATTCAGTTCAATTCCTAAAAACTCCAGACCTTCACAAATTCGGGAACGAATAACAGGAGCGTTTTCGCCAATGCCACCGGCAAAAACAAGTGTGTCGAGTCCGCCCAATGCCGTGGCAAAAGCGCCGATCCATTTTTTCGCCTGATAACAGAATAACGAAATAGCTTCAGCTGCCCGAATGTCTTCTTTTTCAAGCGCGAGTAAATCGCGCATATCAGAACTGGTTTCAGATATTCCGAGGAGACCTGATTCATAATTGATCAGATTATTAAACTGTTTAGGTGTAAGATTCTCTGACTTCATCATGTACCATGCAACACCGGGATCCAAATCACCAGGCCGGGTGCCCATCATCAGCCCGCCGGCTGGCGTGAAACCCATGCTGGTGTCGATGCTTTTGCCATCCTTTACTGCAGCCATGCTTGCTCCGCTACCCAGATGAGCCAAAATCACACGGCCTTGTGCTGCTTTTGGTCCAGCAAAACGGGCAAGTTCCTCCATCAAAAAGGAATACGACAGGCCATGAAAACCGTATCGTTGTATCCCTTGTTCGTCGAAACGCCGGGGAATGGGGAGCAACTTGGCCACCCGTGGCATGGTTTGGTGGAAAGCAGTGTCGAAACAAGCTATCTGAGGAAGTTTAGGATAACGATGACGGAAAACCTCGATTAATTCAAGCTCAGCCGGTAAATGATCCGGATCATAAGGTGTAATGCGATGAAGTTCGTCTAATAATTCAGGAGTGACTATTTCCGGACTTGTATGATGCATCCCATGAACCACTCGATGTCCGATACCCGTTAGCAATGAAAAATCAATCTGTTTTTCGAGCCAGTCGATCAGGAAATTTGCTGCCGACCGATGATCTGAAGCCTTTATTATCAGGGTTTCTTTTTTGTTTTCTTTTTCCTTGGTGAAAGTCAGCCTTGAATCCGGCAGCCCAATCCGATCAATATTTCCGTAGAGTAAACGACTGAATGGTTTGTTTGCCTGATAAAATGCGAACTTGATACTGGACGAACCCCCGTTGATAGTCAGAACATTGTTGAGCGTTGTCTCTATGGATGATTTTTCTTTCATGCTTCAATCTCCAATCCAAACGAAGCCAGTTTTTCGCGCGTTGACTTATAATCGGTATGCCAAATTCCGCGGATATCAATTCCTTCAATAACCAAAATCGATTTGTCCATTATTGTGTATTATTTTCAGGTGGATGTCTTCTTTTTCAAGGCTTTCATTAGCTTATCAAATGCTTGAATGAATTTCACGACTCCATCGTTTTCTAATTTTTCAGTAATGCTTTTTAGGTCGACACCAATTTCGGACAACTCAGACAATACCCAGGATGCCTGTTCCACATCGACTTCCAATAAATTCGACGGGTCACCGTGATCACGATAAGCTTCAAGTGTTTTTAGAGGAATTGTATTGACTGTATTTGGCCCGATAAGCGCTTCAATGTATTTTACATCGCTGTATTTCGGATTTTTTGGACTGGTACTGGCCCACAGCAGTCGCTGCGGTGAGGCGCCAAGTTTAAGAAACTGTTCGCTTTCAAAAACTTCCTGATAAATTTTATAAGCAACTTTTGCGCTCGAAATGGCAACCTGCCCTCGTATCTTTGTAGCAAAGTGTGCCTGTTCACCCACTGAAGCAATAAAGTCTGCTTCTTTTGGATCAATCTCCGCATCTATGCGACTTAAAAAGAAACTTGCCACCGACGCAATATTCGTTATTGGTTTGCCTTGATTTATTCGGTCCGTGATACCGGCGATATAAGCTTCAGTTACCTGCCTGTAACGAGGTAAAGCAAAAAGTAAAGTAACATTCACATTGATTCCTTCGCTGATCAATTGCCGGATGGCTGGCAGGCCTTCAGCTGTTGCAGGAACTTTGATAAGAACGTTTGGCCTGTTCAGTGCAGCCCACAGCCGGCGGCCTTCTTCAATGGTACCAGCGGTATCATGAGCCAAATGAGGATTTACTTCCAGACTAACATATCCATCTTTACCGTCCGTTTTTTCATATAAAGGTCTGAATATATCAGCAGCGCTTTGTACATCCTGTTGACTAATGGCCTCGTAGATGGCGTTGATATTTTTCCCTTTGAGCGCCATTTTTTGAATTTCAGCGTCATAAAGATTACTTTCTGCAATGGCTTTCTCAAAGATTGAAGGATTCGAGGTCATTCCCCGTAATCCATCTTCATCGATTAGCTTTTGAAGTTCTCCACTCGTAATCAAATCTCGTCGGATATA
>DATCHD010000011.1:0-6904 GCA_036508555.1 Prolixibacteraceae bacterium | reverse complement strand
CAATCAGGCAAATCTTATGAGCAGGGATTGCGAGAAGTAAGCCATGCCATGGGGCATGAGAGAAGCGACATCACAGAGCATTACCTTCGATAAGTATTGTCCGGTTGAAGTATACTTCAACCGGACAATACCTTAACGTGCTATTTTTTCCGTTTCGTGAGCTGACCCCTATTAGGCCACAAGACGAACATAATGACTCAGAGATATGCCCACTTATCGGAAAACACACTGAAGGACGCGACTGCGGCATTATCAAAGCGGAATGCTGGGCAGGATCAGCCCGGACAAGTTTTGAACTTCACAAAATAGCTTCTTGATATTGTAAAGCGTATGTCATACAATAGTAAAAATAGATTGAGGTTAAAAATATGGCACATACAGCACAGATTAACGCCCGGACAGATCAAGAACTAAAAAAAGAAGTTGAGGCAATCCTTAAAAGTCTGGGGCTTTCAACCACAGAGGCGATAAACATCTTCTTCCGGCAGGTAAAATTGCGCCGTGGGCTGCCCTTTCCTGTCGAGATTCCCAATGATGAAACACTAAACGCATTACATGAAAGCGAAAACAGCAAGGGACTGGTGGTATGCAAGGATGCTGATGATATGTTCGAGAAATTGGGTATCTGATGCGAACGCCCGCCTATACAAACCGATTTGAAAAAGATTTGAAACTGATGATCAAGCGTGGTTCCGATCCTGAAAGCATCAAGTCTATAATTCGCCAGCTCATTGACGAAATACCACTGGAACGTAAGCACAAGGATCATCTCCTGATTGGCAATTTCAAAGATCGGCGGGAATGCCATATTGAACCAGACTGGCTTTTGATTTACCGGATTGAAGGAAACAGAATCATCTTCGAACGTACTGGAACCCATGCTGATTTGTTCAAATAAAATAATATGACACGCATAGGCAACCATTTCATTTCCGATTCCGTTTCTTGGCGTGAGGCTTACCCCGAATGTTTCAGAAGAACAGTTGATCGGCAAGACTCTGGCCGGTGCAAGATACCGGGAAAGTTTGACGCAGATTCAGCTTGCCAAACTGACCGGCCTTCCGTAGCGCCATGTCAGCGAGATGGAAAACGGTAAGCGCACCATTGGCAGGGAAATGGCAAAACGCTTGGGGAAAGCATTGAATATCAGTTACAAAGTGTTTTTATAGAACATACACAGGGGGATAGGATTCGCGATCCGAAAACGGGGAACCCTTACCCGCTTCCCTCTGCCGAACTATGAGGGACGCTTTGAAAGGGAAAAAGCAGTGAATGAACCTGCGAAAGCACCATATAACATAGCGGTATCAATGAACAACTCCGCCGCGAGCAGCGGGGTATCAAAAGCTCTCTATTTTGTATAGGCTATTCGCCGCAAAGAGTGTCATATACTATGGGCGTTATGTGAACTTCACCTACAATGTCACACATGGCTGCAATGTCGAGAATCAACCATTACCATTCGAAAGAGTGGATACCATTTATAATCGCTTTCTACTCACCTCTGGAATTTACAACGCAGTCACTGTCAACTCAAATACAGTTCAGGACAATTTACGGTCTAGTTCCTTTCTAACGGCGAGTCCTATATTCTCAAGAATGTATGGTTTTTGGACAAATGCTCCGGCACCCATTTCCTGTGCATTTCTGACTCTGTCCGTCTCTGAAAAGCCGCTGACAATAACTGCCTTTTGGACAGGATTGATTTCAAGAATTCTCCGATAGGTTTCCATACCATCGATTCCGGGATCCATTATCATATCCAGGATTAACAGGTCAGCTTTTTTGTTTTCGAGGTACTCGATTGCCTCTTCTCCTCTGGCAACAGTTTTAACCTCATATCCCAGTTTCCCCAACATGTTCATAACCAGTTCACGTTGCTCTTTACTGTCATCCACTACCAAAATAGATTCATTCCTGCCCATATAAGCAAGAGGGGATATAGTTTTTTTATTTATTGCCGGCTCATCTCTGGTCACTGGAATATAGAGAATAAAAGTACTCCCCTCACCCTCCTTACTGAGTAAGTCAATGTATCCATGATGATCCTTTACAGTGCCCCAGACAACAGCCAATCCCAACCCTGTTCCGCTTCTTCCCATTACTTTTTTTGTATAAAAGGGCTCGAATATCTTTTTAATGTCGTTGCCGGAGATACCTGTTCCCGTATCGGAAACCTTCAAAACCACATAATCTCCTTCCTTCATTTCTTCATACCCATAGAGAGGATGCTCCAGATAACGGTTCTCTGTTTTTATCGTCACTTCACCCTGGCCGGAAATGGCCTCCGCGGCATTGGAAACAAGATTCATGATCGTCTTGCCCAAATGGACTGGCGACCCTTTGATGTTCAAGAGGTTATCTTCAAGGTCAGTCCGAATCTTCACATCCGGATGATATGATTTCAATTTCTCAAACTCTGGCGTTCGGAGATAGTTGAAGACTAATTTATTCAGATCGACTACTTCCGAAACGCTTACACCCCTCCTGGCCAAAGTCAAAAGATCATTAATTATTGCGGCACCTCTTACGCTAGATTGCACGATATTGTCGGCGTACCTTCTCATAGTGCTGTTCTCCGGCAGCTCGTCCCGCAGAAGCTCTGAATATCCAACCAATACCCCCAGGACATTATTAAGATCGTGGGCCACACCACCGGCAAGGGTACCCAGAGATTCCATCTTCTCCGCGCGATTCAGGCGCTCTTCTAATTTTTTACGTTCCGTATTGTCGCGAATACACTCTATGGCTGCGGTAATCTTACCGTTATTGTCGCGAAGGACGGATGCCGTCGCAGAAACATGGACATTGCCAGATGGTAAATTTGGTGTAAATGTTTCACCAAAAAAAACGTCACCCATTCTCTGAATGGCTGTGTATTGTTTTTCCATTTCCCGATTAGGATGAAGGGCAAGATCAATGAGGGCAGGTCTTCTGGTGCCATAAAAGGGAAGAGTGCATTCATGGTTGTCCTTACCGATCATATCTTCCTTCTTCACCCCGGTCATGGCTTCTATAGCCCGGTTCCAAGCAATAACCTTGCCCTCATTATCAATAACAAGGGTTGCATCGGGCAGGAAGTCAATGATGTCGTTCAAACGCTGGTTCGCCGAAATCAATGCCTCTTGCATTCGTTTTCGCCTGGTGATATCGCGGCCTCCTATAATGAGACCTTTTACATCCCCATTCTCTGTAAAGAAGACATTGCCGACAAGTTCCATCCAGATGTAATGCCCCTCGTTGTGGCGTATTCGGGCTTCGACTATGCCATGCCCTGTCTTCATCGCCTCCTGGAGCGCATTCATTGCACCATCGTGGTCATCCGGATGTACAAAATAGAAGGCGTTTTCCCCCAGTATGTCCTCGATGCGATACCCTAAAAGACGTGTGACACTCGGCGTGAAATATTGAAATACCGCCTGAGTATCCATTTGCAGTACCAGGTCCACCATGTTATCCGTGACCAGGCGGAGCTGCTTTTCGTTTTGCCTGAGTGCCTCCTCGGCCCGCTTACGTTCCGTGATATCCCGGAATGTCCATATTCTCCCGTAATATTTACCGTCTTTTCCTAATACGTGTGACGAGTACCGGTCCAGAACCATCCCGTCCTTAAACTCGATCTCATCCCTGCTGGTTTCATTCGGATGGTCGTAGAGATACATAATTTTTTCGAGAAACTGTTCCGGGTACTTGGTTGTACTCATCACATATTGAAGTAGTGATGCGTCATCTTTATCATCCCGGATGTGTTGAGGAACTTTCCAGATGTCGAGAAGATGTTGATTTGCCAGAATTTTTTGACCTTTTTTATCGACCACCAGGATACCGTCAATGGTTGCTTCCACTTGAGCCTCGAGAAACGCCGTCTTCCAGACAAGTTCCCCCTCTAACAACTTGCGATTGGTCATATCTCGTATTGATTCAATAGCACCTATGCGGTTCCCACGGCCATCGAAAAGCGGCGCTCCCGTTGCCCATAGATGAGCACCTTTACCTCCATGCAAGGCCGGTGTAAACCCCTCCGCATAAAGAGTATTCCCTTTTTTCTGAACATACTCATATTTGGATTCGAGTTCTTTATCGTCGGCGTCGACAAGCTCTAAAAGATATGGCCGCCGTTCTCCATAGAAAGGAACCGAACCTAAATAATTTCCCTGTCCGATCATGTCCTCTTTCTTGATTCCAGTCATCTCTTCCATCGCTCGGTTCCAGACGATAACTTTCTTCTCCCGGTCAATGACAAATGTTGCATCCGGTAAAAAATCCATGATGTTTGTTAATTTTTGCTCTGATTCTTGCAGCGCTTCTTCTAACTGCTTACGCTCTGATACAGATTGCTCCAGTTCATGGATTCTCTGCTTTAATAAGGCGTTTTCTTTGATTAGTTCTTGATTTGTCTTGGATGGATCATGCATCTAATGCCCCCTGCTTTGATGAACGATGCTGGATATAAATAAAATGGATGATATTTTTAAGTGCATACAAATTCCTTTATAATTACCGAATACCCACGTAATTGTCAAAAAGAAAGTATACTGTTAGATATTGATTATCTTTTGAAATGTTGGATGTTTGTCAAAATCACCGGATGCTTTATTTCAGGAAGCAACAAATGAAAAACCTATCACTAAATTTTCAAAATTGTCGAATCAGCTGAAACGCTGAGTACACCTACAATGTCGCACATGACTGCAATATCGAGAATCAACTATTACCATCCGAAAGAGTGGATACGATTTATAATCGCTTTCTACTCACCTCCGGAATTTACAAAACAGTCACTATCAACTCAAGTGTAGTTCAAGACATCTTATTTATCCGAATGACCAAACTGGCCATCATATTCCATATATTCTTTATCATTTGGTGGATAAATAATCACTTTCTGATCGTTTTGCACCTTTACGCTGATGCTCGTAACCCAAATGGAATACCAAATGCCAATCTGCTTGCCTTTATCATCGAGGATGGCAAATCCGAATGGTCCCTCCCCGCCGGAATCAATTGCTCTTTGCTGCATGCGGACTGTAAGTTCCTTTAGCTCTTCCGGTTTAAACTCAATTTTTTTCCAGAGATTGGAATCCAATATGTAAGTTTTATTTAATCCCAGAATTGATCGGGGGTATGTATCCGAACCGGTAATGTAATAGTTGAATTCAGGGTTTATTTCAGATTTATTAAAGGCAGCGGTTACATCAGCATCGGGTACGAACTTTCCGTAATTTTTAAAAAAAGTACAGGCAGTAGCAGATAGAAGAACTAAGAATAGCAAAGCAAATAATAACAGCCGGTTTTTAATAATTATTGGCATACGCATTTTTTATCTCCCACCATTTACATCATAAATCTATGAATTTTTACCACAGTAAAATTGTAAATACAATATTATTACACCTATTAACAAATGATTTTGAAAAGTCCTAACGCTGTGAAGTTGAGTGGCGCGAGGGAATCCCACCCTCGCGCTCTCCCAAAACTGGACGTGACAGTCTCCCGTCATCCAGCTCCTATTGTCCAGCCTTAATCTGCGAAAGTTGCCAATGTGCAAATAGCTTAGGCTGCCTGTGAAATACGCCTTGCAACCATTGCCTCGCCCTGTGGTTATTCCTTCTCAATCTTTTGTATTTCCGAGATGCCCACCGAACAAGAATATTGTTCAGTTGCTGAAAAACACGGTAAAGAGCTGATTTGTAGAAACTGCCGTAATAGTTAATCCAACCCCTTAACACTGGATTGACCACTCGAGCCAGTTCATCCAGAGATTTGTCCGTTTGCCGGTGCATTTTCCATTGCCTCATAGCATCGCATATCGATTTCTTGGCTTTGTTGCTGATTGCAGGCATAAATCCGACAAATAATTTACCCCTTCGATTTTTCGCTCTCCGGGGCTGGAATGTAAAGCCCAGGAAATCAAATTTCTGCTCAGGGTAATTTCCTCGCCGATCATCCTCCTTACAGTAAACAATCTTCGTCTTCTGCAAGTTAAGCTCCAACCCACATTCAGCAAAACGCTTTTCAATTGCTACACGAAGCCTCTCAGCTTCAGCTTTACTCCGACAGTGACATATCCCATCATCGGCATACCGCTCGAATGGAATCTGAGGATACTGCCTCTTCATCCACGTATCGAACGCGTAATGTAAAAAGAGATTCGCAAGTAATGGACTAACCACTCCCCCTTGCGGAGTCCCTTTATCCCGATTAATCAGGCTGCCATCTGCCAATTGTGCCGGGGCCTTCAGCCATCTTTCGATGTACAGAAGCACCCATTTGCAATCGGTATGTTTTCTTACCGCCCGCATCAACAGATCATGGTCGATATTGTCAAAGAATCCCTTGATGTCGAGGTCAAGTACCCAGTCGTATCGCCAGCACCGCTGACGTGCAACCCCTATGGCCTCAATCGCAGACTTTCTTGGCCGATACCCATAAGAGTCCGGATAGAAATATTCTTCCAAGATTGGCTCCAGGTATCGTTTAACTACCGTCTGGGCAATGCGGTCTGCCACTGTTGGTATTCCCAGTGGCCTGGTTTTCCCATTGTCCTTCGGTATATCGACCCGACGTACGGGTGGTGGAAAATAGCTGCCCGAGGACATCCGATTCCAGATCTTAAAGAGGTTATCTTTCAAATCCTCTTCAACTTCTGCAATGGATTGCCCGTCTACTCCGGCCGCTCCTTTGTTAGCCTTCACCAGTTTGTAGGCTTCCCATACTTCCCATTTTGAAATACAAAACGGCTTTGCTTTATTCACAAAGCTCCTCCCATTGCTGGTTGACCAGAAAATAAAGCTGAACAACGCAGTCCCTTCGGTCCAGTTCCATTACAGAACTTTCCTCCCTAATACGGACTGCTCCGCCCCTGTGCCCCGCATCGGTACTCTCATTCTTATGGTTTCCTCCA